>NZ_JBHYJH010000124.1:0-29656 GCF_042740445.1 Streptomyces sp. NPDC059003
ATCACATGTGCCGGCGCTCACCTGCACAGCTGCTGACGGTTAGGGGCGCGGCCGGCCGCTCATTTGAAAACGGCGCGGCCCCCGCGATGGCGGGGCCCGCTCCGTTTCCCTGTCACCTGATCATGCGCCAGTCACCAAGTGGCCCGTACCTGGCGGATGATGCGCCGCCGCAACCGCACCCGCCGACTGCCGTCGGCATGCAGGCTGAGGCGGTCCAACTCCCAGTGTCCGTACTCTGCGTGGTCCGTCAGCAGACGCGTGGCCTCCTTGCGGGAGACCCCGCGCGGAACGTACACGTCGACAAATTCGTATTCCGGCATCGCATCTATTGTGCGGGCACCGGCCCCGTACGGATAGCGTCTGCACTATGTCTGATGCTGCGCAGCCCACCGCTGCCGAGGTACGCGCCGCCGCCGAGGCGGTCAAGACCGCGCTCGACCGCCACCTTGCGGCGGTCGAACGCAGGTCGGGCGAGGACGATCCGGCCGTCTACGAAGCGTTCAACGAGCTGGCCGCTGCGGCCGAGGCCTACGACGAACTGCTCTACGACAGCTACGACGAGGTCACTCCCTTCGAGATCCCCGGCGCGGAGGACAGCCTGCCGCCGTACCAGGGACCCGCGGAGCCGACCGCGCTGAGCGTGCTGATCCGACGCGACTACGCGGTCGTGGAGCCGCAGCGACTCCTCGCCCAGGCCGCGCGGGTCGAGGCCGCGGAGGAGGACGACGACGCGGACGCCGACCGCCAGGGGGGCACGCTCCCGGGCGCCATCGGCCTGCTCTTCGGCGAGTTCGAACCGGACGAGATCGCCTCCCGGCACAAGGAGTTCGGCCTGGAGGAGGGCGACTCCACGCTGTGGGTCACCGCACTCGACGAGCCCGCGGAGCCCGGCGAGTGGCTGGAGGCACCCTTCGAACAGGCGGACCCTCAGCGAGTGGTGTGCCGCTTCGACGTCAGCGCGGTCTTCGACGACGACGCGGAGGACGACCCCGACACCCCGGACCCCGCCGACCCCGACCTGGACGCGGGCCTCGACTACGACCCGGACGAGGCGGTGTCGCTGGACGACGTCGACGAGGTCGATGAGGAGGTCGATGACGAGGTCGATGACATCGACGATGTCGACGCTGCGGACGACGCCGATGACGCTGACGACACGGACGACGTCGACGACCTGGAGGTCGTCGAGCGACGCGAGCGTGACGCGTCCGCCTAGGGCCGACGTGGCTGCGTAAGCGCCATGGCGGCGCAGAGCCCGCGTCCGGCGGGGTGGCGGACGCGGGCTCCGAGGGGGACGGCAGGGCGACCCGTACGGCCGGGCTTCGCCCAGGTGCGTGTTCCGTACGACCACACGTCGTCGGGGCCGGGTGTGTCCTGTCAGGCCGTACGCCCTGCTCCGTCAGCCGCCCGCCGCCTCGCCGGGCCTCCGGGCCTCCGATGTCGTGGCGCCTACCCCTCCGCGGGCAGCTGGGGACGCAGCAGGGTGCCAAGCCGGGTCGTGCGGGCCTTCGCCGGGCGCTCCGCCACGGCCTGGGGCAGGGCCTGGCCGACGCCCTGGACCACCGACAGGTGGCGCTCGGCGCGGCTGAAGGCCGTGTAGATCCAGGGCCTGGTCAGGGTCGCCGCGGCGTCGCCGGGCAGCACCACCACCGCCGCGGGCCAGCGGCGGCCCGCCGCCTGATGCGCGGTGAGCGCCCAGGCGTGGCGCACGGTCTGCTCCACCCGCTCCTTCGGTACGACGACGGGCGTGCCCTCGCAGTCCAGGTGCAGGCCGTCGGCGTCGGCCCGCAGGACCCGGCCGAGCGCCGTGCGGCCCGGCGCCGGAGCGTGGGCGACGCGGTCGCCGGGGTCGAACCCGCCGAACCGGCCCGGGCCCGGGTTCAGCCGCTCCTTCAGCGCCGCGTTCAGCGCGCGCGTGCCCGCCGCGCCGCCGTGGCCCGGCGTGATGACCTGCGTGTGCTCGGACGGCACGCCGAGCGCGCGCGGCACCGAGTCGGCGACGAGCTGCACCGTGCGGTGGATCGCGTCGGCCGCGTCCCGCACCGGGACGATCACGACCTCCTTGTCCGGCGCGGCCACTTCGCCGAGCTCGCCGATGCCGATGCCCGAGACCAGCTCGCCGATGGGGCCCGGGTCCGGCGTGCGCGAGGCGATCTGGGGGCAGCAGCGCGCCGCGAGCAGGTCCGCGAACACCCGGCCGGGGCCCGCGGACCACAGCGCGCCGGGGTCGCCGCTGAGCACGAGGCGGGCGCCGTCCGGCAACGACTCGACGAGCATCGCCGCCGACTCCACGTCCAGCTGCGGCGCGTCCACGACCACGAGCACGTCGACCGCGAGGGCGCCCTCCGCGTCCCGCCCCGGGCCCTCGTGCCCGGACAGCAGCCCCGCCACGGTCACCACGACGCTCCGCTCGGCGTCGTCCGGGGCACCGGCCTGCTCGGCGAGCCGTCGCTGCCCGTCCGCGCTGTGCGTGACCGCGCACACCCGGAGGCCGAGAGTGCGGGCGGCGGCCACGAGCGCGGCGGGCTCGGCCCGCGCCGCCTCGCCGCCGGTGTGCAGCACCAGGCCGTGCCCGGCGACGGCCCGGATCAGCTCGGCCGCGGAGCCCGACACCTCGCCCGCGGCGGACTCCCACGCGTCGGCTCCGGGGCCCGAACCGTCGTCCTTCGCCGACGAGTTGAGCACCCGGGCGAGCCCGTCGGCGAGGCTCTCCTCCGCGAGGGCGTACCGCTCCAGGCCGAACAGGACGCGGACCGGAGCCGGGGCCTGCTCGCCCTCTCCGCCGTCCTCGCCATCTCCGCCGTCTCCGCCGTCCTCCCTGTTCTGGGTGTTCTCCACGGCCGGGGCGCCGCCCGACGCGTCGTCCAGCGGGTCCTGGAACACGAGTACGTCGCCCTCGGTGATGGCGCTCTGCACCGCCTCGTCCGGGTCCGGCACCCCGCGCTGCCCGAGCGCGGCGGTGAGCGCGGCCGCGTCCAGGGCCGTGTGCCCGGCGACCGCGGCCTGTTCGAGCAGCCACACGGTGAGGGCGCGGCCCCTGCGCTCGTCACCGGGCCCGCACTCCGGGCCGAGCAGCGCCCGCGCGAACCCGTCCGCCTGCTCGGGCCGCACTCCGGCGACGCGCAGCAACTGCCAGGGGTCGGCCCGCAGCTGTTCGTCCGCTCCCTCGCCGAGCGCGGCCGCCGTCCGGGCCGCGAGCGCGGCGGGCGCACCGCCGTCGGTGAGCACGGCCGTCACCGCGTCGACCGTCTCCGACGCGGGCTCGGCCGGGCGCGACGGCGCGTCGGCCACCGGTCGGCGCACCGGCTCGGGCGCGGGCCTGCGCGGCGCGACCGGCTCCGGGTCGCGGAACGCGGAGGCGACGGGCTTCTCGCCGCTCTCCACGGCCCGTACTGCCGCCAGCAGGTCGGCGGCCGTCCCCTGGAGCTTCGTGCCCGCCGCGACCGGTCCCTTCTTGGCGGCCTTGCGCTGCTCGATCCGCTCCCGCAGCTCCCGCTGCGCGGCAAGCTCGGCCTCGGCCTCGGAGAGGGCGCCGTCCCCGGAACCCTCGGCTGCCCCGCCTCCGGTCGCGCCCTCCACGTCACCGTCGGCCACGTCTGCCGGAGCTGCATCTTCCGGTTCCGCACCGTCCGGGGCGACCCCGGCCGTGGCGTCCGACGCGGCCTCGCCATCCGAGCTCGCGCCGGTAGCCGCATCGGCAGCCGGACCCGATGCCCCCCGGTCGCCCGGGGCGCCCTCTGCCGCTGACGCCTCGTCGACTCCCGACGCCGGACCGGCTCCAGGCCCAGACGCGGCCCCGGCGTCCGGCCCGCCCCCAGCCCCCAGCGCGTCGTCGGTCCCCGGCCCAGGAATGGCGTCGTCGGCCCCCGGCCCGGGAACGGCGTCGTCGGCCCCCGGCCCGGGGACGGCCTTCGGCTCGGCAACCTCCGCGGCGGCGGACTCCGTACTCACAGCGTGCTCCAGTCCTGGTCTGGGTAGCGGTGCACCGGCGCCGACACGTCGTCGAGCGCCTGGCAGATCTCGTCAGGAAGACTAAGGGTCTCCACTGACAATGCCGCCGTGAGCTGCTGCGCGTTGCGCGCGCCGATGATCGGGGCGGCCACCCCGGGGCGGTCGCGCACCCAGGCGAGGGCCACCTGGAGCGGGGTCACGGCGAGCCCGTCGGCCGCTATCGCGACCGCGTCGACGACCCGGCCCGCCGCGTCGTCCAGATACGGCGCCACGAACGGCGCGAACTGCTCGGACGCGCCCCGCGAGTCGGCCGGGGTCGCGTGTCGGTACTTGCCGGTCAGGACGCCGCGGCCGAGCGGTGACGACGGCAGCAGGCCCACGCCCAGGTCGACGGCTGCGGGAAGCACCTCCCGCTCGACGCCGCGCTGCAGCAGGGAGTACTCCATCTGCGTGCTGGCGATGCGGGTGCGGGTGCCGGGCGCGGCCAGCTGCCACGTCGCCGCCTTGGCGAGCTGCCAGCCGCTGAAGTTGGAGACGCCCGCATAGCGGGCGCGGCCGCTGCTGACGGCGATGTCCAGGGCCTGGAGCGTCTCCTCCAGCGGGGTCCCGGGGTCGAAGGCGTGGATCTGCCACAGGTCCACATGGTCCGTGCCGAGGCGGGCGAGGGAGGCGTCGAGGGCGGAGAGCAGATGGCCGCGCGAGCCGTCGAAGCGCCGGTCGGGGTCGGGCACGCTGCCCGCCTTCGTCGCGATGACGAGGTCGCGGCGCGGCACGAGCCGCTCCACGAGCCGGCCGAGGAGATATTCGGCCTCCCCGTCGCCGTACACGTCGGCCGTGTCGATGAGCGTGCCGCCCGCCTCCCAGAAGGCCTTCAGCAGGTCCGCGGCGTCGTTCTCCCCGATCTCGTCGGCGTGCCCCCACGTGAGGGTGCCGAGTCCGATCCGGGACACGCGCAGACCTGTACGGCCGAGATGCCTCTGCTCCATGGCGCGAGATTACTGGCCATGCCTCAACACCGGGTGTCCCTGTGGACAAACGCGCGGCTGTGGACATCCCCGTCACCCGCAGCCCGCGTTCCCACGCCTGACGGATCCCGCACCCGCGCGCTACAGTCCCGGCACACAGACGTTACTCACGGGTAAGGGGATTCGGCCATGCAGCTCGGGATCAACCTCGGCTACTGGGGCGCCGGGATGGACGCGGACAACCTCGCCGTCGCGAAGGAGGCCGACAAGCTGGGCTACGCGGTCTGTTGGGCGGCCGAGGCCTACGGCTCGGACGCGGTGACCGTCCTTTCGTGGGTCGCGGCCCAGACCGAGCGCATCGACGTCGGCTCGGCGATCTTCCAGATCCCCGGCCGGCAGCCCGCGATGACGGCGATGACGGCCGCGACCCTGGACTCGCTTTCCGGCGGCCGCTTCCGCCTCGGCCTCGGCGTCTCGGGCCCGCAGGTCTCGGAGGGCTGGTACGGCGTCAAGTTCGACAAGCCGCTGGCGCGCACCCGCGAGTACGTCGAGATCGTGCGCAAGGCCATGAGCAGGGAGCGGCTCGCCTACGAGGGCGAGCACTGGACGCTGCCGCTGCCGGGCGGCCCCGGCAAGCCCATCAAGCTGACCGTGCACCCGCAGCGCGAGCACATCCCGCTGTACATCGCCGCGATCGGCCCGAAGAACCTGGAGCAGACCGGCGAGATCGCCGACGGCGCCCTGCTGATCTTCCCCGCCGCCGAGCACCTGGAGGAGACGGCGCTGCGGCACCTGCGCGCCGGGCGCGAGAAGGCGGGGAAGACCATGGACGGCTTCGACGTCGTGCCGACGCTCCCGCTGGCCGTGGGCAAGGACGAGGACGTGACGGGGCTCGCGGACATGTTCCGGCCCTACACCGCGCTGTACGTCGGCGGCATGGGCAGCCGCAAGCAGAACTTCTACAACCAGCAGGCGGCGCGCATGGGCTACGCGAAGGAGGCCGCCGAGATCCAGGACAAGTACCTGTCCGGCGACAAGGACGGCGCGGCCGCCGCCGTGCCGCACTCGCTGATCGACTCCACCACCCTGCTCGGCTCCGTCGACCGGATCGCCGACCGGATGCGGGCGTACGCGGAGGCCGGGGTCACCACGCTCACGGTGTCGCCCGCGGGCTTCACCCTGGAGGAGCGCCTCACCGCGCTGCGGGCGGGTACGCAGGCCCTGGAGCGCGCCGGACTGGCGTAACGGGAGCCAAAAGGAACGGCAGAGCGAAAGCAACCGCAGAGCAGAAGCAACGGCAGAGCGCCGGGAGCGTCGCGAGGGGGATTTCTGCGGCCGTGGTGGGGGCTCGGGGGTCTTCCCCGCCACGGCCGTCACGGAGCACAACGCCGGGACGAGTCCTCCGGTTACGGCCCCTTGGGTGGCTTAAATCCTTCGTTCGGCTGACCTGTCCCATACACCTGTTGCCTTGGGCGCCGCCCAGCATTTGACTCGTTCTTTGCGGAAGTCCGCGCAAGCCCGCGCACGCCGGCGGGCCGCGCGGAGCCCGCTACGTCCGTGCGGTCCGTGAAGGCGTGGAGGTGCCTGCGATGCTTTCGGCCAAGAGTCTCTTCCAGGAGATCGTCGACAACGACGAGGCGTTCCGGCTGTTCTGCTCCATCGCGGCCAGCGGGGAGTCCCAGGGAGGCTGGGAGAACGGCCGCATCGCCGCGCTCGTCCCCGAGAGCCAGCGCGCGCTCGCACCCAAGATCGCCCGGCACGGCGCCGACGAGGACAAGCACGGCCGGATCTTCAACGCCCTCCTGAAGAAGCGCGGCCTCGACCCCTGCCCCGTCCCGCCCGAGACCGACTACACGATGCTCCTGGAGCGGCACGGCATCGGCCTCGCGCACGAGAAGCTGCGCGCCGCCGAGCCGCTGACGGAGCTGGACATCATCACGTACCTGTCGCACAGCCGGGTCACCGAGCAGCGCGCCGCCGACCAGATGGTGATGCTCCGCAAGTACTTCGGCGACCACCCCGTGGTCGGCAAGGCCGTCAAGATGATCTCGAACGACGAGGACAACCACCTCGCGTACACCCACGAGGAACTGCTCCGCTTCGCCGCCGCGGGGCACGGCCGCACCATCCAGGCGATCCTGCGCGAGTGCGCGCTCGCCGAGATCGGCATCTACCGCGACGTCAGCCTCGCCGTCATGGAGCGCATGGGCCGCATCCTGGGCTGGCCCAGGGCCAAGTCGGCGGTCCTCGTCGCGGGCATCCACGCCATGTACGCGTACGAGCGCCTCGGCGGCTGGCGCCGGATGGTGACCCTGACGATGCCCGAGCGGCGCGACGCCCTCGGCGGACCCGCCACCTCCGCGCCCGAGTACGCCTGACGTCCAGGTACGCCTGGCACTCGCGTACGCCTGACGCCCCCGGCGCGCCCTACATCCAGCCCCGGCGCTTGAAGAGCCGGAACAGGACGACCTCAAGGACGGCCATCAGGAGGATCACCGCCGGGTACGCCCACCACCAGTGCAGCTCGGGCATGTGGTCGAAGTTCATGCCGTAGACGCCCGCGATCATGGTGGGGACCGCGGCCATGGCCGCCCACGCGGAGATCTTCCGCATGTCGTCGTTCTGCCGGACGCTCATCTGCGCCAGATGCGCGGACAGGATGTCCGTCACCAGGCGGTCCAGGCCCTCCACGGACTCGTTCACGCGCGTCAGATGGTCACTGACGTCCCGCAGGTACGGCTGCGCCGCGTCGTCCACGAACGGCACGGCGCGCACCACCGGGCCCACGCCCGCGAGGCGCGCCATCGGCATCGCGAGCGGCCCCGACGCCCGCCGGAACTCCAGGATCTGGCGCTTGAACCGGTAGATCCGCGACGCCGAGTGCCGCGAGCCGCCACCCGGCGAGAACACCTCCGCCTCCAGGACCTCCAGGTCCGTCTGGAGCTCGTCCGCCACCTCCAGATAGTGGTCGACGACCGCGTCCGCGACGGCGTACAGCACCGCCGTCGGCCCATGCTTCAGAACCTCCGGCTCCGCTTCGAGCCGGTGCCGCACGCTGCTCAGCGGCGCGCCCTCGCCGTGGCGGACCGTCACCACGAAGGAGTCGCCGATGAAGAGCATGAGTTCGCCCGACGACACCGTGTCGCTGTCCGGCTCGTACAGCACCGGCTTCAGGACCACGAAGAGCGAGTCGTCGAACACCTCGAGCTTCGGCCGCTGATGGGCCTTCAGGGCGTCCTCGACCGCCAGCGGATGCAGCCCGAATTCCTGCGTGACCAGGTCGAACTCGTCCTCCGTCGGTTCGTGCACACCGATCCAGACGAACGCGTCCCCGGCCGCCCTCGCCTCGTCCAGGGCGTCGGAGAAGTCCGCCGGGCCCTCGGTCCGGCGCCCGCTCCGGTAGATGGCGCAGTCGACGATCACCCTGGGGATTCTTCCCAAGCCTGCCTGCTGCCGCACCCGGTCGGCGGCTTAGGCTGATCGGCATGCCCACGCTGATCCTCGTCAGGCACGGACGTTCGACCGCCAACACCGCCGGTCTGCTCGCCGGGTGGACCCCCGGCGTCAGCCTCGACGAGCGCGGCGCGCGACAGGCGGCGGCCCTGCCCGGCCGCCTGGCCGGCCTGCCGCTCGCCGAAGTCGTCACGAGCCCGCTGCAGCGCTGTCAGGAGACGCTCGCGCCGCTGCTCGCCGCCCGCCCGGAGCTCACGCCCCACACCGACGACCGCATCGGTGAGTGCCACTACGGCGACTGGTCGGGCCGCAAGCTCGCCGAGCTCGCCGACGAGCCGCTGATGGAGGTCGTCCAGCAGCACCCGTCCGCCGCCGCCTTCCCCGGCGGCGAGTCCCTGCGGGCCATGCAGACGCGCGCCGCCGAGGCCGTGCGGGAGTGGAACGCGCGCGTGGAGCGCGATCACGGCCCCGACGCCGTGTATCTGATGTGCTCCCACGGCGACATCATCAAGTCCCTGGTGGCGGACGCCATCGGACTGCATCTCGACCTCTTTCAGCGCATCTCGGTGGAACCGTGTTCCCTCACGGCGATCCGCTACACACGCCTGCGCCCCTTCCTCGTACGCCTCGGGGACACCGGTGACTTCGCGTCCCTCGCCCCGCGCGCGCAGCCCCCGAGCGAGGATGCTCAGGTGGGGGGCGACACCGGAGCCCCGTGACGCGCGGGAGGACCGTGATCGTCGCCCGCAGTAGGGTGCAGTGCAGTCGGCGCTTCACCCACCCGCAGCCGTATACGCAGCCGACAGGTGCCGGCAGGCACCAGCAGGTATACGCAGTCGATCCCCATACGCAGTCGATCCAATGGAGACAGGACGTGCCCCGTCAGGTGTTCCTCTACGACCCGCCGGAACGCTTCGTGGCCGGAACCGTCGGGCTCCCAGGGCGGCGCACCTTCTTCCTCCAGGCGTCCGCCGGAGTGCGGGTGACCAGCGTCGCCCTGGAGAAGACCCAGGTGGCCGCGCTCGCCGAGCGCATGGAAGAGCTCCTCGACGAGGTCGTGCGCCGCAGCGGGGGCAGCGCGGCGGTGCCCGCCGTCGCGCCCGCCGAGGCCACCGACAGCGCGCCGCTCGACTCGCCCGTGGAGGAGGAGTTCCGGGTCGGCACCATGGCCCTCGCCTGGGACGGCGACGAACAGCGGATGATCGTCGAGGCACAGGCCCTCGTCGAGCTGGACGCGGACTCCGAGGAAGACCTCGCCGAAGCTGAGGAAAGGCTCCTGCAGGACGAGGAGAACGGCCCGCCGATGCTCCGCGTGCGGCTCACCGGCGTACAGGCGAGGGCCTTCGCCAAGCGCGCCCTGGACGTCGTGAACGCGGGCCGCCCGCCGTGCCCCCTGTGCAGCCTGCCCCTCGATCCGGAAGGACACGTATGCCCGCGCCAGAACGGATACAGGCGAGGAGCGTGACCGCCACGGACCTGCTCACCCGGGGCGAGCTGACCGTGCGCGGGCAGATCCGGGAGGCGTCGAACGCGGTGCTGTACTGCACGGTCGCGCGGGAGGACCGCTCGGCCACCTGCGTGTACAAGCCCGTCGCCGGGGAGCGGCCCCTGTGGGACTTCCCCGACGGGACACTCGCGCAGCGGGAGGTCGCGGCGTACGAGGTGTCCGAGGCCCTGGGATGGGGGCTCGTGCCGCCCACCGTGCTGCGGGACGGGCCCTACGGAGAGGGCATGGTCCAGCTGTGGATCGACGGGCCCGGCGCGGACGGCGAGGACGGCGACGACGACAGTGCGGGCGGTGAGCTGCTCGCGCTCGTCGACGGGGACGAGCCCGGCGACGGCTGGAAGGCCGTCGGCTTCGCCGCCGTGGGGGAGGGGCGGACCGCCCTGCTCGTGCACGCGGACGACGACCGGCTCCGGCGGCTCGCCGTCCTGGACGCGGTGATCAACAACGCGGACCGCAAGGGCGGCCACCTGGTGACCGGCGCCGACGGCCGCCTCTACGGCATCGACCACGGCGTCACCTTCAACACCGAGCCGAAGCTGCGGACGCTGCTGTGGGGCTGGGCGGGCGAGAAGCTGACCGAGGAGGCGGTGGCGGCCCTGACCGCCCTGCGGGACGCCCTGGCGGAGGAGGAGCCCCTGTCCGTGCGCCTCGGGGAGCTGCTCACCCCCGAGGAGGTGGCGGGCACCCGCGCGCGGGTGGCGGCGCTCCTGGCCGCGGGGCGGCACCCGGAGCCGTCCGGGGACTGGCCCGCCATTCCGTGGCCACCGGTCTGATCGGTCCGACGGCGCCCGACCGCGTCCCGTGAGGGCGGAGCTGGGCCCTTCCCGCGCGCGTGGCCAGGTAAACCCGCCGCCCTGGGTCGTATGTGGACGGTGCATCCGGTTAGGCTCAAGACATGTATGCCTGGCCCGCTTCTGAGGTTCCCGCCCTGCCCGGCAAGGGCCGCGACCTCCGGATCCACGACACCGCGACCGGTGGCCTCGTCACCCTCGAGCCCGGTCCCGTCGCCCGTCTCTACGTCTGCGGCATCACTCCGTACGACGCGACCCACATGGGTCACGCGGCGACCTACAACGCGTTCGACCTCGTGCAGCGCGTGTGGCTCGACACCAAGCGGCAGGTGCACTACGTACAGAACGTGACCGACGTCGACGACCCGCTCCTGGAGCGGGCCAAGCGCGACGGCAAGGACTGGGTGGCGCTCGCCGAGGGCGAGACCGCGCTGTTCCGCGAGGACATGACCGCGCTGCGGCTGCTTCCGCCGCAGCACTACATCGGCGCCGTCGAGGCGATACCCGGCATCGTGCCGCTGGTCGAGCGCCTGCGGGACAGCGGCGCCGCCTACGAGCTCGACGGGGACGTCTACTTCTCCGTCGAGTCGGACAGCCACTTCGGCGAGGTCTCGGGGCTCGACGCCGCCGCCATGCGGCTGCTCTCCGCCGAGCGCGGCGGCGACCCGGACCGGCCCGGCAAGAAGAACCCGCTCGACCCGATGCTGTGGATGGCCGCCCGCGAGGGCGAGCCCAGCTGGGACGGCGCCTCGCTCGGGGCGGGCCGCCCCGGCTGGCACATCGAGTGCGTGGCCATCGCCCTTGAGCACCTGGGCATGGGCTTCGACGTGCAGGGCGGCGGGTCCGACCTCGCCTTCCCGCACCACGAGATGGGCGCGTCCCACGCGCAGGCCCTCACCGGCGAGTACCCGTTCGCCAAGGCCTACGTCCACGCCGGCATGGTCGCCCTGGACGGCGCCAAGATGTCCAAGTCCAAGGGCAATCTGGTGTTCGTCTCCACGCTGCGCCGCGACGGGGTCGACCCGGCCGCGATCCGGCTCGCGCTCCTCGCGCACCACTACCGCGCCGACTGGGAGTGGACCGACCAGGTCCTCCAGGACGCCGTGGCCCGGCTCGGCCGCTGGCGCGCCGCCGTCTCCCGGCCCGACGGCCCGCCCGCCGAGCAGCTCGTCGAGGAGCTGCGCGAGGCGCTCGCCAACGACCTGGACGCGCCCGCCGCACTCGCCGCCGTCGACCGCTGGGCCGCCCTCCAGGACGCCGAGGGCGGCACGGACGAGGGGGCGCCCGGCGTGGTCTCGCGCGCCGTCGACGCGCTCCTCGGGGTCGCGCTGTAGCGGTCCACCGCGCATGTGCACGCACGTGAGCGGCGCCGGGCGGGAAGGACTCCGCCCGGCGCCGCCGTTTCACGGGGTGCAGTCCCGCGCGGCCGAAGGCGTCACCTGCTGACGACGATCGCGAGCAGGAGCCCCGGGTTGTTGGTGTCGTAGTACCCGATCACCGGCTGCCCGTACGCGAACGCGTGCTGCACCTCGTCGCGCGTGCGGTCGCTGGGGTTGATGTACACGCGCCAGTCGCCGTCGACGTACAGATAGAGGATCGACGCCTGGCCGGGCAGCGGCTGGACGACGTCCCAGAACGCCTCGGAGACGGCGCCGGCGAGGGCCTGCGTGGAGATCGCGGGGGCCTGCGCCTGCGGGACCTGCTGCTGGCCGAGCTGCTGGAGCAGCTGCTGGAAGGGCTGCTGCTGGCCGAGCTGCTGCATCTGCTGACGCAGGTGCGGCGGGATCTGCTGCTGGCCGATGCCCTGCTGCCCTATGCCCTGTTGCCCCATGCCCTGCGGGCCGAACTGCCGCTGCTGGCCGATCTGCCCGGACTGCGGGGGCGCGGTGCTCGGGCCCTGCTGCTGACCGAAGGGCTGCTGGCCGTACTGCTGCTGGCCGAACGGCTGCTGCCCGAACTGCTGCTGTTGCGGGCCGTACTGCTGCTGGGGCCCGAACGGCTGCTGCTGGCCGTACTGCTGGCCTTGCTGACTCATCTGCGGAGTGGTGCTCATGCGGGTGTCACCTTCCGTCAATGGTCCGACCGTTGTCGTTCTCGGCTTCTGTTGCCTGCTGTTGCCTTTCTGCACTTGCGGTGCGGGCCGTGCGGCCCGCCGTGGTGGTTCAGCCCGTGACGACCAGGCCCACGACCTCGTCGTCCGAGAACCAGACACGTACGTCGGGGGAGCCGCCCGCGAAGGCGGAGTGCACCGCCTGGCGGATCTCGGGGGTCGGATGGTTCAGGTTGCGCCACTCCCCGGCCACGAACAGCCGCAGGCGCGGCGGGAGTTCCGGCGGATACGGAATCAGCTCGTCCCAGTAGCGCTCGGCGCGGCCCGAGCCCACCGCCGACGGCAGCAGCTTGGTGACCGCCGCCTTGATGTCGGGGCGGCTGCCGATCCGCTGCGACGCCGGACGGCCCGGCGCGTCCTGCTGCGGCGACCCCGTGGACCGCAGCACGGCCCGCGCGCGGGACGACGTCATCGGCTGCTGGTTCGCGGCCTTGAGCATGCCCTGCAGCGAGGCGAGGGCGCCGACCACGATCGGCGACGCGGACGAGGTGCCGGAGAACGTGTCCGTGTACCAGGCGATCTCGTCGACACCGCCCTGCAGATCGCCCGGCTGGTTCCAGAACCCGCCGGTCGTCGTGGTCTCGCGGCCCCAGCCCTGGGCGTCCACGCGCGCGCCGTAGTTGGAGAACGCAAGGCGCGAGCGGTCCGGACCGTGGTCGCGGCCGTGCGTGCCGGGCGGCGGGGCGCCCGCACCGACCAGGACGGCGTCGGACGACGGGTTGGAGGGGTTGAACGGGTTGCGCCACCAGGACGGGAACTCGTCCGGACGCCGCTCGTACACCGCGTCGTCGAGGGACTCCGCGCCGTTGCCCGCCGCGCCGACCACGATGACGCCCTTGGCCGCGGCGTAGCGGACCGCCGCGTAGTCGTCGGGCCACCACTCCAGGGCGATGTAGCCGCGCTGGTCGTCGCGGTCCTCGAAGTCGAACCTCGGGCCGGGCCGGTGCAGTTCGAGGAGGATGATGTCGCCGGGGGCGAGCCGGTCCGCCGCCGCGTGGATGGTCGCCGCCGTGCCGCTCGGCATGAACGACGCCGCCGCCGTCACGGCGTCCGGCACGATGCCCGTCACGCCGAACGTGTTGCGGTCGCCGCCCATCACGCCGATCACCGCCGTGCCGTGGTTGCGCCACGCGATGTCCTGGATCGGGGTGCCGATCACGACGCCCGCGAGCTTCGCCGACAGGTCCTCGTGGCTCAGCTGCCAGGCACCCTCGATGTCGATGACGGTCACGCCGTCGCCGCCGCCACCGAGCCGCTGCCAGGCCCAGTACGCGTCCACGCCCTCGGGCGCCGCGCCCAGATAGCCCTGGCGGCCGGTGAAGTCCGGGGTGACGGGCATGCCCTCCTTGCGGCGCCGGGTCTCGTCGGGCTCGCTGCCGCCCTGACGCCCGATCGCGCCGAGCGTGGCCGGCACGGCGCCGGGCTTCACGTACGCCGTGTCGATGCCCGGCAGCGCCGCGATCCGCGCCCGCAGCTCCTGGGCGCGCTCCTCGCTGCCGCGCACCCGGTAGAAGAGCGTCAGATCGGGTACGTCGCCGGCGTCGCCCGGCGCCGCCTGGAGCCGGTCCTCGCTGCCGAACAACGGCTCGAGGACGAGCTGTTCATCGCTGAGGAACATGTTCAGGGCCGATACGTCGGCGCCCGTGGCCGAGCGGACGCCGCGCTCCTGGGCGCGCAGCCTGGCCTCGGGCCGTGCGACGACGATCAGCTCCTGCTCCGCGGGCCGATAGGTGAACCCCATGCCATCGGGTCCAGGGCCACTGCCTCCCGGATCGCTGCCCTGCTGCACCTGGTCGGTCATCGCTTCACCGCTCCCTTCGGTTCCCGCGTCCGTCCGGCTTCGTCAGCGCCTGCTCGTTGCGTTCTCGTTACCTCTGGTCGCTGCACACCCTGCTACTGCCGGGCCAGGACGTCCAGGGGTCTTTCGCCCAACTGCGTTTGAAAAGAAGTTGACTTGGGAACCGTGTGCAATTCATCAACAAACCCTTGTCACGCCCCATACCGGCCAAAGGCGCATGAGGTGCCTGGGGAGTGGTGGGGAGTGGTGGGGAGTAGTGGGACGTGGTGGGGCGTACGCGGCGAAAGGGGCGGCACCCGTTTCGGGTGCCGCCCCCAGAGGGCCGGGCGTCCGCCGACGCCGGCCACTCGGTCCTCGCTCAGTCCTCGGAGGAATCTCCGGACGCGGAATCGCCGCCCTGCTCGCTGTCGCCGGTGCTTCCGGAGTCGCTGTCGCCGGTGTCCCCGGAGTCGCCGTCGCCGGTGCTCGCCTCCGGGCGGGGCTTCGGCTTCGGCGGGCGCGTGCGCTCGCTCGGGGTGTCCCGCAGATACGCCGCCCCGTCACCGCCCTCCGTGGCATGGCCCCCGACCTGCCCCGTACCGGCGACAGGACCGCCGCTGCCGTCGCGCCGCCGCAGATAGCGCTCGAACTCGCGGGCGATGGCCTCGCCGGACGCCTCCGGGAGCTCCGCGGTGTCCCGCGCCTCCTCCAGGGACTGGACGTACTCGGCGACCTCGCTGTCCTCGGCCGCCAGCTGGTCCACGCCCAGCTGCCAGGCGCGCGCGTCCTCCGTCAGCTCGCCCAGCGGGATCCTGAGGTCGATCAGGTCCTCCAGGCGGTTGAGCAGCGCCAGCGTTGCCTTCGGGTTCGGCGGCTGCGACACGTAGTGCGGCACCGCGGCCCACAGGCTCACCGCCGGGACGCCCGCGTGCGTGCACGCCTCCTGGAGGATGCCGACGATGCCCGTCGGGCCCTCGTACTTGGTCTCCTCCAGGTCCATGGTGCGGGCCAGGTCCGGGTCGGAGGTGACGCCGCTGACCGGGACCGGGCGGGTGTGCGGGGTGTCGCCGAGCAGCGCCCCCATGATCACCACGAGTTCGACGCCCAGCTCATGGGCGAAGCCCAGCAGCTCGTTGCAGAACGAGCGCCAGCGCATGGACGGCTCGATGCCCCGCACGAGCACGAGGTCACGCGGCTTCTCGCCGCCGACGCGGACCACCGAGAGCCGGGTCGTGGGCCACGTGATCTTGCGCACGCCGCCGTCCAGCCAGACCGTGGGGCGGTTGACCTGGAAGTCGTAGTAGTCCTCGGCGTCCAGCGCCGCGAACACCTCGCCCTTCCACTCCTTGTCGAGATGCGCGACCGCGGTGGAGGCGGCGTCGCCGGCGTCGTTCCAGCCCTCGAACGCGGCCACCATGACCGGGTCGATCAGCTCGGGTACCCCCTCGAGCTCGATCACCCAGGCCTCCTTCCGACGTTCTCCTCTAAGTACGCCCCAACCTTACGGCGTCCCACGGGGCCCTCCGCAGCCCCCCGGCGGCGCCGGGTGCCGGATCACTGCCCAGGTCAACTGCTCGTCACGCATGCCTCACAAAGTGGAACGCAGCCACTGCTCCACGCTCGCGATGTGCACCGTCGCCCAGGACCGCGCCGCCTCCGCGTCCCGGTCGCGCAGCGCCGCCAGGATCGCCCGGTGCTCGTGCAGGGTGCGGCTGACCGCGTCCTCCTGGGTGAGGCCCCGCCAGACGCGGGCCCGCGTCGTCGGCCCGGACAGGCCGTCGAGCAGCGAGCAGAGCACCGAGTTCCCGGACCACTGCACGATGCCGCGGTGGAACTCCAGGTCGCAGGCGACCAGCTCCTCCACCGAAGGCGCGGCGCCGAGAGCGTCCAACTGGGCGGCCAGCGCGTCCAGTTCGGCCTCGGTGATGCGCGCCGCCGCCATGGCCGTCGCGGCCGGCTCCAGGATGCGGCGCACCGCGAGGAACTCCAGGACGGTGTCGTCGCGGTGGAAGTCGACGACGAAGCTCAGCGCTTCGAGGAGCAGTTGGGGGTCCAGGCTCGTCACGTACGTGCCGTCGCCCTGCCGCACGTCCAGGATGCGGATCAGGGAGAGCGCCCGGACGGCCTCGCGCAGCGAGTTGCGGGAGAGGCCGAGCTCCGCGGCCAGCTCGCTCTCCTTGGGCAGCCGGTCGCCTGGGCGCAGCGCGCCGGAGACGATCATGCCCTTGATCTTTTCGATGGCCTCGTCCGTGACAGCCATGGCACCTCGCCTCAGGAAGAACTGGGTGGACCCACATCAGACGTCCGATGTATCGGTCGATTATGGCCCTTGTCGGGGGTGTTGGTCAGCCGAAGCGTTCGATCCTGATCCGGTCCACCGGCTGGCCGCCGTCCACCAGGAGCCGCGAGGCGTGCTCGGCGAATCCGTTCGAGCCGCAGATGTACGCCTCCCAGCCGCCTTCGGGCTGCCCGTCGCCCAGATAGGGCGCCAGGTGCCCGGCGTTCAGGCGGCCTTCGGTACGGGTGAGGACCACATCGGTCTCGTCGCCGTACTCCTCGGCGTAGATCAGGTCCGCGCGCGTGCGGGCCGACACGATCAGGCGGAGCGGCACCGTCAGGCCCGCGCGCCGGTGGTGGCGGAGCATCGACATCAGCGGGACCACGCCCGAGCCCGCGCCGAGCAGCAGCGCGGGCCGGTCGCCGGGCCAGGCGAAGAAGCCGGACAGCGGGCCGCGCACCTCCACGGTGTCGCCCACGCGGGCGACGGTGTGCAGATGCCCGGACACCTCACCGCCCGGCACGTGGTCCAGGGTCAGCTCGATCTCGCCGCTGTCGTCGGGCGCGGACGCCAGCGAGTAGTGGCGCTGGGCGACATAGCCGTCCGGTGCGGTCAGGCGCAGCATCAAGTGCTGGCCGGGCAGCTGGCCCTGCCACTCGGGCACCTTGAGCCGGAACGTCGCGGCGGCGTGCGTCTCCTGGCGGATCTCCGTGATCAGCGCGCGCTGCCAGTGGGACGCGGCCTGCTCGCTGACGGCGATGCGGCCGGGCACGGCGAAGGCCGTCGGCGGCACGAAGGGAGCGTGCGGGGTCTCGGGCTGCTCAGTCACCGGCGTACCGCTCCTCACGCCACGGGTCGCCGCGGTGGTGGTAGCCGTTCTTCTCCCAGAAGCCGGGCTGGTCGTGGTCGAGGACCTCCAGGCCCGCGATCCATTTGGCGCTCTTCCAGAAGTACAGGTGCGGCACGATCAGGCGGGCCGGGCCGCCGTGCTCCGGGGGCAGCGGCGCGCCGTCGTACTCCCAGGCGATCCACGCCCGGCCCCCGGTGACGTCGGCGAGCGGCAGGTTGGCGGTGTAGCCGGTGTGGGAGTACGCGACGACGTGCGTGGCGCCGGGCAGCGGGCCGCCCGCCCCGGCGAGGAACGCGTCCAGGCCCACGCCGCCGAAGCGCACCCCGAACTTGGACCAGCTCGTCACGCAGTGGATGTCGCCCCGGTACTCGGACGCGGGCAGCGCGTGTGCCTCGTCCCACGTCCAGGTGCGCGGGGTCGCCACGAGCCCGGCGACGCGGAACGTCCAGTCGGCGGCGGCCAGCTGGGGCGTCACCTCGGCGGACAGGACGGGCCAGCCGTCGCGGGCGTCGTACTGGCCCGGCGGCAGGCGCGGGTCGCGGTCGGCGGCGCGGGCACGCCCGGTGAAGCCGCGGGTCGGCTCGACGGCGGCGGTTTCTTCCATGGCTTCTTCCCTGGCGCGGGGCGCTTCGGTGGTCATGGGCGCAGGGCGGGTTCGGGCAGGGCCGCGGCGGCTTCGAGGGCGCGCAGGGCCTGCGGTTCGTCGAGGGTGAGCAGGGCGCGGTCGCGCATCAGGACGCGGCCGTCGACGACGGTGTCGCGGACGTCGGCGGCCGACGCGGCGTACGCGAGGGTCGCGTACGGGTCGTGGCGCGGGGCCAGGTGCGGCCGGGCGAGGTCGAGCACGATCAGGTCGGCGCGCTTGCCCGCCTCCAGGGAGCCGAGCTCGCCGTCGAGGCCGAGGGCCCGCGCGGACTCGATCGTCGCCATCCGCACGGCCTGCTCGGCGCGGACCGCCGTCGGGTCGCCGCCCGCCTTGTGCACGAGCGCCGCGAGCCGGACCGCGCCGAGCACGTCCAGCGTGTTGGAGCTCACGGCGCCGTCCGTGCCGAGGCCCACGGTGACGCCCGCGGCGAGCAGCTCGGGCACGCGCGCCGTGCCGCAGCCCAGCTTCAGGTTCGACGCCGGGCAGTGCGCGACGGACGTGCCGGTGCGGGCGAGCGCCGCGATCTCCGCGTCGGTCAGGTCGACGGCGTGCGCGAGGAGCGTGTCCGGGCCGAGCACGCCGAGCGAGTCGAGCAGCTCCACGGGCCGCATGCCGTAGCGCTCCTCGACCAGGGCGACCTCGGCGGCGTTCTCCGCGGCGTGCAGGTGCAGCAGCGCGTCGTGCGCGCGGGCGAGCGCGGTGATCGCGGCGAGCTGATCCGGGGCCAGCGTGTACGCGGAGTGCGCGAACAGGACGGGCCGGGTGCCCGGCGACGGCGTCCGGGCGGCCAGGTCGGCGCCCGCCCAGCGCATCCGCTCGGCGTACGGGCGGCCGTCCGGCGGACCCGGCACGTCCATGAACGTCGGCCCCGTGAGCAGCCGCCACCCGGCCTCGCGGGCCACGGCTTCGGCGGCCTCGTGGAACCAGTACATGTCGAGCGCGGCCGTGACCCCGCCCCGCACCGACTCGGCGATCGCGGCCCCCAGGCCCGCCGCGACCGTCTCCGGCGAGAGCAGCGCCGCCTCGCGCGGAATGACGCGCTCCAGGAAGCCCTGGAGGGTCAGGTCGTCGGCGGCGCCGCGCAGCAGGGTCATCGCCAGATGCGTATGCGTGTTGATGAGCCCCGGAAGGACGAGGCAGCCGCTCGCGTCGATCTCCTCCGCCGCCCGGTACGCGGCGCGGAGCCGCGCGGCCGGGCCGACCTCGACGATCTCGCCCGCGCGCACGGCGACGGCGCCGTCGCTGACGACGGTGCCGGACGCGTCGACGGTCAGGACGTCACCGCTGTGGACGAGGAGGTCGAGCGACTGCATGGGGTGGGGGACTCCAAGCGGGTACGAGGGGAAGGCGGGGCGACGGGCTCTGCTACCCGAGCTGCGCGGGGACGTCGGTGGCCAGCAGGCGCAGTGCGTCCAAGGTTATCCGGGCGCCGCGGGCGACTCCGTCGGCGACCACCGTGCGGTGCGGGTCGTAGCCGCCGGTGGCCTCCTCGTCGACCAGGTCGTCGGCGTTCGCGCCGTCGACCACGAGCGCGCCGCCCGCGGTCAGGCCGTGCGTCGACGCGAACACGTACAGGGCCGCGAGCTCCATCTCGATGGCGGCGACGCCCGCCCGCTCGTACGCGGCGGTGGGCAGCGGCAGGAAGCCCGGCTGGAACGCGGCCCGGGTCCACACCACGCCCCGGTGGTACGGGGCGCCCGCGGCGCGGGCCGCGTGCTGGAGCGCGAGGACCGCCTCCGGCGCGGCGAACGCCGGGTACTCGGCGGGGATCAGCTGCTGGGTCACGCCGTCGTCGCGCACCGCCGCGTCCGCGACGACGAGGTCGCCGTCGCCGATGCCCGGCCGGACGGCGCCCGCCGTGCCGAGCCGGATGAGGTGCGTCACACCCGCCTGCGCCAGCTCCTGGAACAGGCACAGCGCGCCCGGGGCGCCGACGCCGTGCGAGGACACGGTGACGGGCAGGCCCTGCCAGGTGCCGGTGAAGGTGCGGTACTCGCGGTGGTACGACACCTCCTTCGCGTCGTCGAGGAGGTGGGCGACGTGTGCCGCGCGGGCGGGGTCGCCGACGACCACGGTGTGGGCGGGGAGGCCGGTGCGGGGCACGCCGGTGATGGGCAGGACATCGGCGGAGGTTGTCATGGGGGGGGCTCCTGTCGGGGGGTTGGGGAGGGGGTGGGTGGTTCCTCGCGGGGCGCCCCAGACCCGCCCCTTCCCGATGTTCCAGAGTGACACTTCTGGAGTGATCGGGTCATGGCGGTATCCACGCAGGTCAGAGACGCGCGGCAAGGTTCGCTCCCCACAGGGAGCATGGAGAACCCCACCACACCTGTAAAGGATCTGCCTAGCGAAACCCTGCGGGGCGTCCGCTGCATCCGGCTGTCCGTCCGTACCGACGAGACCACGAGCCCGGAGCGGCAGCGTGAGGCCGACGACGCAGCGGCGGCAGCCCTCGGCATCACCTTCGGCGAGGGCGCCGCTCTGCGGGAAGCGGTTGACCTGGATGTGTCCGCGTCCCTGGTCGGCCCCTTCGACCGTCCGCAGCTCGGCGGATGGCTGAAGCGCCCGGACGCGTTTGATGCCCTGGTGTTCTGGCGCTTCGACCGCGCCATCCGGGACATGGGCGACATGCACGAGCTCGCCAAGTGGGCCCGCGAGCACCGCAAGCTGATCGTGTTCGCCGAGGGCATCGGCGGGGGTCGGCTCACGTTCGACTTCCGCAACCCGATGGACCCCATGAGCGAACTCATGATGCTCATGCTGGCCTTTGCCGCTCAGGTCGAGTCGCAGAGCATCAAGGACCGCGTCACCGGGGCACAGGCAGCCATGCGGAAGATGCCGCTGCGGTGGCGGGGCGGGGGCAAGCCCGCCTACGGCTACCTTCCCGCACCCATGCCCGCCGAGCACGGCGGCATCGGCTGGACGCTGGTACCGGACCCGTACGCGGTCACGATCATTGAGCGGATCATTGCCGAGCTGATGGATGGCCGAGGGCTGCACACGATCGCGCGCGGACTGAACGCGGACGGCGTGCTCTCGCCCTCGGCGCACTGGACGGCCTACCAGGCGCGCACCAAGAAGAAGACCGCCCCGGTCACGGGCGAGCCCGTGAAGAAGCCCGCGCAGTGGCGGGCGCAGACCATCGAGAAGATGCTGACCAACGAAGCTCTCATGGGCTGGAAGATGCACCGCGGCAAGCCCGTGCGCGACGATGCGGGCAACCCCGTCATGGCCACGGACAGCCCGATTCTGACCCGCGAAGAGTTCGACCAGGCCGCCGCGCTCCTCACGCCGAAGCCGATCACGGAGAAGGCGCCCGAGCGCAAGGACTCCACCGCGCTGTTGCTGCGCGTCATCCACTGCAACGGGTGCGACGAGCGCATGTACCTCAACCGGTCCTCGGGTACCTACCGGTGCTCGTCGTACAAGTACGGGACCTACTGCCCCGCCCCGTGCACGGTGCGCGCGGAATGGGTCGACGAGTACGTGAGCGACGAGTTCCTGAAGGCTGCGGGCAAGATCCAGATCAACCGCGTCATCGAGATCCCCGGCTACGATCCGCAACCCGAGATAGACGCCACCCTCGCCGAGTTCGAAGAGCACCAGAAGGAGAAGGGACGCCAGAAGTCCAAGAGCGCTCAGACAGCGTGGCAGCGCCGCGCGGACGCCCTTGACACCCGCCTGGCAGAGCTGGAATCCCGCGAGAAGCGTGAGCCCCGCCGGGAAGTCGTCCCCACCGGACGCACCTACGCCGACGACTGGACCGACGCAGACACCACAGAGCGCCGCGCCATGCTCATCACCGCGGGAGCACGCCTGATGGTCAAGCCGGGCGGCAAGGGCGGATGGCGACGCCTCGATCTGCGGCGCGTGGAGTTCACCATCACCGGGGAGCTGGACCCCGCCATTGCCGAGCTTGCAGCCACCGCGGGAGACATGGAAGCCGAAGCACGCAACGACGCACCCCCGGCCCCGGACAGTGCCGCACGGCTCGCCGAGCCCGCCCCCGGCGAGCCCGTGCGGGAACTGGTCGCCGCATAGTGGCGCCGTAGAGCCGAGACAGTCCCGATGGGTACCCGTCGCCCGCCGGGGCTCTCGGCTGCCCCGGTACGCTCCCTGAGCGGTTAGGTATCCGGTTGTATGCGGTGCAGTACAACTAGCCGTGAGAGCCCCGGTCGGTCCCGTGACTGCCGGGGTTTTCTCGTGCCCGCACACGGGCGCACAAGGTGCCCCAGGGCCTCGCCGCCCTCTCCCTCGGCTCGGGGCAGGCCCGACAGCGGGGTGAAGGGTGGTGATGGAGTGACGGTTTACACCACTTTTTTAGAACGCATAGAAAAAATACAAAGAAGAGGGGCTCGGTACCTCAAACGGCACTCCGCCACCGGTACACCCCTCGGGCAACCCTTGCTCTCCACATAGGCCCGAGAGAGAAACCGGTTCGCACGCCGACGGCGCGGGCAACCTCTGCTCTCCACATAGGTCCGAGAGAGGGACTGGCCGAACTCGCCCCGCTGCGAGCCCCGGCAACCCTTGCTCTCCACTACTTGCCGAGAGTGGGATTACCGCGCACCCGCCCTACAGGGGGACACACGGCGGTCTGAGTGTCCACTCTCGGTAGTAGCGCTGTCCGTGCACCACGCACCCGTGAGGGTGGCCGCAGGGGTCGTGAGGCAGCGCGCGGGGGCCGTACCGCCCATCAGTAACCCACTCGCCCGGCGAGTGTGCCGAACGGGGTTGGAAGCCCGTACGGCCCCCACAGCGTCCCGGACTGGTCCTCGCCGGCTCGGGGCATCGCATGCCCGCTGACCCAACAGGTAGAGGTGCGCGGTACCGGCCCTCTCGGGGGTATCGGCCGCAGAGTTCCCCGGTTCGAGTCCGGGGGCGGGCACTCCACGACAACGACGACCAGGCGGTGACTCATGACCCCATGTGTTGAGTGCAGCGACACGGCAACTCGCCGCGGACGCTGCGACGTTCACGACCGTGCGTATCAGGCTCGTCCCTCGGTCCGTACTCGCCGTTCGCGCGGTAGGCGCCGAGCGAGACGCCATGATGCGGCTGCGCGGCTCCGCGCACGGATACAGGAGCGCGGTCACGCGTGGTGTGACTGGTGCTTGGGCGACTTCCCCGCGGACCAGGTGGACGTGGACCACGTGCGGCCCCTCGCGATGGGCGGGACGGACACGGCGGGCAACGTTCAGGTGCTGTGCACCGGGTGTCACGGGTTGAAGACGCGTACGGAGTTCGGGGCCGCTACCCCTGCCGGTTGACCGCTTCGGCCACTGCGTCCAGTCGGCGCAGCACGTCACGCGTTACACGTTCCATTTCAGCGCGTAGGCGGATGTAACGCACAGAGGTGGGCCAATTTGCGTCTTCGAAGGGCGTTCCATCAATTACTTGCCCGAATGCCGCGAGGGTCTGTTCGCGTATTTCCTCTGGTACCCGTTCGTCGCGGCATACCGCGAACACTGCGCGTAGCCCGGCTTGCACGCTGTCTATGTGCTCCTGGTACGGGTGCTCTGACATTCCGGCCCCTCTCATGGCTGCCCCTCAGTATCCACCCTTGTGAGGTGGTCCCCCATGCCCCGTAAGCCCCGTACCCCCTGCACGATCCCCGGGTGCCCCGAGCTGACGAGCGGGGGACGCTGCCCGACGCACGAGCGCGAGGCACTACAGCAGCGAGGCACGACCACCGAGCGGGGCTATGACACGCGGTGGCAGCGCATCCGGCGCCGCTACTTGTACGCGCATCCGTGGTGCGTGCTGTGCTCGCGCATCGCGACGGTTGCCGATCACTTCCCGGAGTCGCGCCGCTCGCTGGTGGCTCAGGGCGTCGCCGATCCGGACGCGTTCTCTCGTCTGCGTCCGCTGTGCACGTCGTGCCACAACCGCGAGACCGCGAGGCATCAACCGGGTGGTTGGGCTGCCGAGCGTGTCCGTCCTCGCCGTTTCTGAGTCGGCGACCAGGGGGTGACCCCCTCGCCTCGCCGAGACGGATCGGCAGGGAGGCGAAAAACTCGCATGGCTCATTTGAGCGTTCCCGTGGGCCATGCCCATCGCCAGACATTCTGGCGCTCACTTGATTGCCGAATTTCGGCTAACCACTAAGGAGAACTCTTATGGCATTGACTCTGGCCGAGTCCGCGAAACTCTCTCAGGATGATCTGCGGCGTGGAGTGATCGAGACGTTCGTTCAGGAGTCTCCCATCCTGGATCGACTGCCGCTGATCGACGTGGCAGGGAACGCCTACCGCTACAACGAAGAATCCTCCCTTCCTGGCGTCTCGTTCCGGGCAGTGAACGAGGCCTATCCGGAGAGCACCGGTGCCGTGAACCAGCGAATCGAGACGCTGGCCATCCTCGGCGGAGACGCCGACGTGGACAAGTTCATCGTGCAGACCCGGGGAAACCTCAACGACCAGCGGGCCATTCAGACCGTGATGAAGGTCAAGGCCGCCTCCATCCACTTCGCGGACCAGTTCTTCAACGGCGACACCGCAGTGAACCCCAAGGGGTTCGACGGTTTGCGCAAGCGGCTGCTCGGCTCTCAAGTCCTGGACGCGAAGGGCGTCGGGCCTGTCGCCAACGGCTATGACTTCTTTGATGCGTTGGACGCGCTGACCGCACAGATACGCGGCATCAACGGTGCCAATGGGGCGCTCTACATGAACGCCGAGATCCGCGCCAAGATCGTGTCCGGGTTCCGCCGACTCGGCGGTGGCGAACTCCTCCCCTCTGAGATTGCGGGGAAGCGCACCGTTGCCTGGAACGGCATTCCCCTCCTGGACGCAGGACAGAAGCTGGACGGCACCGATGTACTGCCCCTCACCGCCGGGACAGGCGGCAAGCAGACCGGCGACATCTACGCTGTACGCTTCGGCTCCTCCGAAGCCGATGCTGCTGTCTCCGGCCTGACCAACGGCGGCATCCAGGTCACCGACCTCGGCGAGTCCCACGACAAGCCCGTCTACCGCACCCGCATCGACTTCTACTGCGGGCTCGCGCTGTTCGGCGGCAAGGCAGCAGCCCGCCTGACTGGCGTCCTGAACGGCTGACCCACTCAAAGCCCCGCAACTGTCTCCCCTTCACAAGGGACGGCGGTTGCGGGGCTTTCCGCGTGTCCGGCGCCCACGGCGGGCATACGCTGGGCGTGAAGGGTGGGTGATCCCATGGCCGCAGGGCTGGCTGAGAACGTCAGGAACTACCGGCGCACTGAAGGGATGAGCCAGGAAGACCTAGCCGAAGCGGCAGGTCTCTCCGTAGGCACCGTCCGCAAGGTGGAGCAAGGCGGCGACGTGCGCATGGAGACCCTGCATGCGCTTGCCCGTGCGCTGGGCGTGCCCACCTCGACGCTGTTCACCACGGAAACCACCACGCCTGTGGTCGGAGACGAAGCCAACCGCCGGTACCTGGTGGAGCTACGGAAGGCGCTCATGCCCCCCGTAGGGCTTTCAGCCCCCATGACGGACCGGGGGGAGGTTGAGGCGCTGTCCGCGCTGCGGAGCGCTACAGCCGATGCCCACGCGCTCTATTGGGCCGACCGCTACGACTCAGTGGCCAAGCGACTGCCGGGGCTTCTGCGCTCTGCTGAAGCGGCCGTGGCAGTCCTGGAGGGCGAGGAACAACAACACGCGATGATCGCCCGCTGTCACGCGCTGCTGCTGGCGGGCAAGTACCTCACGCAGGTCCGGCAGTACGACATGGCGTACTACGCCCTCGTGGAAGCAATCCGGCTGGCTCGCGAGACCGGCCAGACACTCACTGCCGCAACCGGTGTTGTAGGGCTGTGCTGGCTGCTGCTGCGGCAGGACAGGTTCGACGAGAGCGAGCAGCTTGCGGCACAGACGGCGGCGGAGATCGAGCCCCGCATGTCCGAGGCCACCCCCGCGCACCTGGCCGTGTGGGGTGAGCTGTGGCTCAGGGTCGCGTCTGCCACGATCCGGAACAACCGCCCGGACGTAGCCCGAGAGGCCCGCAGGATGGCAGGGACCGCCGCAAGCGCGCTCAACGGCGAGCACGCCAAGTTCCCCGACCACTGGAGCGGGTTCGGGCCCGTGACAGCGGAACTGAAAGCGGTCGAAGACCTCTCGCTTCTGGGAGATGCGCAGGGCGTTCTACGGCGCTCCGACGATGGCCTGTTGGGCAGCAAGGCGCTCCGGAACTTCGGGAAGCCGACCCCTGCGAGTTGGGACCGGCATCGGTTGGACGTGGCCAAGGCGCACGGGACGTTGAAGCAGCACCAGGACGCGATGGACGTACTCATGTCGGTTCGCCGCACGTCTGGTGAATGGATCAAGCATCAGCCCTTGGCGCGCTACGTGATGACGGATCTCCTCAAGACGCGTAAGCGGACCCTGACGCAGGACATGCGCAGCATGGCCGCCCATCTGGGCGTTACCGGCTAGGTACTACGAAGCGTAGCGGTTCAGTTGCGTCCGCCTGTGAACTGCCCCGCTTCGTATATGGATTGCCCTATTCCACGCCCATAGCTTCTTGGCATCCCAGAGTCGAGCAGACCAGGGGCCACGATGGTTCACAGGACGGACGCAGACCGGCAGCGCAGGCGGGACCTGGCCGACGCTTCGGCGGGGGTTGCTCGCCTCATGCCGTGGGCGGCGGACGACGGCAGGCGCGTGTACCTCGCCACGGACGGCGGAGGGCGGCTCTCTGCGCTCGCTGACGCCATAGAGGCGGTCCAACTGGGCATAGGTGCCGACTTGTTGGAGCATGCCCGCAAACTCTTGGATTCCCGGCAGGTGTCGCCAGAAGAGCTGCGGTTCGTTACGGCCCGTCTGTCTGAGGCGCTGAGCGACGCACTGCGAGTTGCGGAGAGCCGAGGGCAGCGTCTGGCCGCGCCCTGCGAGGACGCTTCGGATGGCGAAGCGGAAGTCCGTGACCAGGGCTGAGCGCCCGAGATTCCCACCTCAGAGAGCTGCCGCACACACGCGCTGTCTGGGGCGGGGCAAGCGCCCGCCCGGTCGCACGCCCCGTGAAGCGGAGACGGCCGGGCGGGCACGATCACGGCGCGGGGAGGGCCCCTGCGTCGGCGCGTGCGAGGAGACACAATGAAGGTCATCTTGAGCAACGGCAGCCGTAGTGACGGCGGCGACGGACTTCCTGGCGAGCCCGCGCCCCCACCGCCTCCGCCCACCCCGGACGGAGGCCCCGGAGTCCCTAACCCGCCCAAGCCGAAGGCGTTCTGAGGCGTGCGGCCCGTGAACGCGCACGGCGGCAAGGACGACTCCGGCCACGCGGAGTTGGGGCGTGTACTCATGGCGAACGGCATCCTGTCGTCGGACTGGGCGCCGTCGTTCTCCGCGGTGCCGCGCGCCGCGTTCCTGCCGGACCTGATGTGGCCGTTCGACATGAGCACGGCCCGGAGCATCGCCGTCAGCAGATCGGCTGACCCAATGACGTGGGAGCGGTACGCGGAGTCCGATGCGCCGATCGTCACGCAGTGGGACAACGGCGAGCACACGGGCACCGAGCCCGGCACGGTGGGGACCAGCTCCGCGTCCATGCCCAGTGTCGTGTTCTCCATGCTCCAAGACCTAGACGTGCAGCCCGGCAACCGGGTCCTGGAGATCGGTACGGGGACAGGTTGGAACGCCGCGTTGCTGGCTGACCGGCTCGGGCCCAGGAACGTCGTCACTGTGGAGGTGGACGGGGATGTGGCGGCAGCCGCGCGGAGCGCTCTGGAACGGTTCGGCACGCGTGTGCACGTCGTCCACGGGGACGGGTTCAAGGGCTACCCGGAGGCGGCGCCGTACGACCGGATCATTGCCACGTGCGGGCTGCGGGCTATCCCGTACCCGTGGGTGGAACAGTGCCGACCGCGCGGGGTCATCGTGGCCCCCTGGGGGACGCACTGCGCCAACGGCGACGCCGTGGCCCGTCTCGTCGTGTCCGGCGACGCACGGAGCGCGTCAGGGCCTTTCACGCGGCCCGTGGAGTTCATGAAGCTGCGGTCCCAGTGCCGCCCGCCCGTGGAGCACGCGCAGTACGTCACGGACGGGGTGAGCAGTGGTGACGAGTCGTCCACCACGATCACGGAGTCTCAGTTCCTGGGCGACCGGTTCAGCGCCCACACCTTCGCACTAGGGCTCTGCGTGCCGCACTGTACGAGCGTCGTTGCCGACAAGCGCGACGGGGCACGGCCTGTGTGGTTCTACGGGCTCACGGACCGCTCATGGGCGTGCGTGATGTTCCGTGACGGCGTGACGGCCCGTGTGTGGCAGTCCGGTCCCCGTCGCCTGTGGAACGAGATGGAAGCCGCCCACCGATGGTGGGAAGGGCAGGGCCGCCCTGGATTCGAACGCTTCGGGCTCACGGCGGACAGCGACGGAGAGCGGGCGTGGCTCGACTCCCCGGAACATCCGGTACCAGCTCTGAGCTGACGCTCTGCCGCCCCTCCCCGACACCCCGCCTGTGCGCACCCCTGGCCGCACGGGCGGGGTTCCGTCTCTCCGGCGTGCCCAGTAGCGCCGTGAAGCCAGGCAACAGAAGCGCCCCGACAGACCGATTAGGCCCGGTCTACCGGGGCTTGCCGACCAGCTTGTAGAGGAGCTGACCGACCATGCGCGATGCTATCGCCCGAGCACTCGTTTGGGTGTTCGTCTTACTGTCCCGAGCCCGCCGCGCCGAGCCCGGACGCCACACCGCCAGATACCTCGCCGACCGGCAGGTGACGGAAGGGTGGTCCACCACGCCGTTGCAGTCGAACCCTGCGGCTGTGTGGTTCGGGCCGTGGCGGACTCCGAGCGCCGAGACAGTCCGGGACATCTTCCACGCCGAGGAAGCCCAAGATCTGACCCCGGACCAGCGCGAGCGGTGGCGAGCGGCAGCCTTCAGCGAAATCGGAGTCGAGTACGACTTCGACACCATCAACATCACTCCCGTTCGGGCGGTGTCCGCATGACCCCCGACGGAGTCACCAGCGCACCCACCACCCCCACACCGCCCGTGCTCGGCATCTGCGGCCACCAGACAACAGCCCCCGTCCCTGTGGGCGAGATCCCTCGTGCGAGCGGCGGAGGCTGGCACACCCACTACGTGTGCCCTGACTGCGTGCACCTGTACGGGCCGCTCGCGCAGTGGGACGAGCTGCCCGCCCTGCGCTGGACCACTCGGCGCTGATCAGCTCACGCAAGACCACGCCCCGTTCGGCCAAGTTCCGGGCGGGGCTTTTGCATGCTCTGACCAGGCACTACCCTCAGAACTCCTACTAGCGAGCATCGGGGCTTCCCGAACCAGGGGGCTCCGCCCCCTGGGACCCCCGTTTATCGGCGCTGCGCGCCTCGTCCTCAAACGCCGGACGGGCTAGTTATAGCC
>NZ_JBHYJH010000125.1:0-10353 GCF_042740445.1 Streptomyces sp. NPDC059003
GTCGCCCTGGGCGACGGCCGTGGCGACCTGCGCGATGTTGCGGACCTGGCCGGTCAGGTTGTCCGCCATGTAGTTGACGTTGTCGGTGAGGTCCTTCCACACGCCCGAGACGCCGAGGACCTGGGCGCGGCCGCCGAGCCGCCCGTCCGTGCCGACCTCGCGGGCCACGCGCGTGACCTCGTCGGCGAACGCGCGCAGCTGCTCCACCATCGTGTTGACGGTGTCCTTCAGCTCCAGGATCTCGCCGCGCGCCGTCACCGTGATCATCTTGGACAGGTCGCCGTTGGCGACGGCCGTGGTGACCTGGGCGATGTTGCGGACCTGGGAAGTGAGGTTCGACGCCATGAAGTTGACGTTGTCGGTCAGCTCCTCCCAGACGCCGCTGACGCCCCGCACCTGCGCCTGGCCGCCCAGGTTGCCTTCCGTGCCGACCTCGCGGGCGACGCGGGTGACCTCGTCGGCGAACGCGGACAGCTGGTCGACCATCGTGTTGATCGTCGACTTCAGCTCCAGGATCTCGCCCTTCGCCTCGACGGTGATCTTCTTCGACAGGTCGCCCTGGGCGACGGCGGTCGACACCAGGGCGATGTTGCGGACCTGCGAGGTGAGGTTGTCCGCCATGAAGTTGACGTTGTCGGTGAGGTCCTTCCACACGCCGGACACGCCGCGCACGTGGGCGCGGCCGCCCAGGTTGCCCTCGGTGCCGACCTCGCGGGCGACGCGCGTGACCTCGTCGGCGAACGCGGACAGCTGGTCGACCATCGTGTTGACGGTGTCCTTGAGCTCCAGGATCTCGCCGCGGGCGTCCACGGTGATCTTCTGGCTCAGGTCGCCGTTGGCGACGGCCGTGGTGACCTGGGCGATGTTGCGGACCTGGGAAGTGAGGTTCGACGCCATGAAGTTGACGTTGTCGGTGAGGTCCTTCCACACGCCGGACACGCCGCGGGCCTGGGCGCGCCCGCCGAGCCGCCCTTCGGTGCCGACCTCGCGGGCGACACGCGTCACCTCGGCGGCGAACGCGGACAGCTGCTCGACCATCGTGTTCACGGTGAGCTTCAGTTCGAGGAGCTCGCCGGTGGCCTCGACGGTGACGGTGCGGGTCAGGTCGCCCTGCGCCACCGCCGTGGTGACCAGGGCGATGTCGCGGACCTGCGCGGTCAGCCGGGAGGCCATCGTGTTCACGGCCTCCGTCACGTCCCGCCAGCTGCCGGACAGGCCGCGGACCTTGGCGCGCCCGCCGAGCCGCCCTTCCGTGCCCACCTCGCGCGCGACGCGCGTGACTTCGCCCGTGAAGAGTGACAGCTGGTCGACCATCGTGTTGACGGCCCGGCCGAGGCGGCGCAGATCGCCGCGCAGCTCCCGCGATCCGTCGTGCAGGTCGACGCGCTGGGTGAGGTCGCCGCCCGCGACCGCGTTCAGGACGCGGGTGGCGTTGGTGGCGGGCGCGACCAGGGAGTCGAGGAGCGAGTTCACCTCGTAGATCCGGGTGGCCCAGCTGCCCTGGCCGGGGCTCGCCGTGAACCGCTCGTCGAGCCGTCCGTGGCGCACCATCTCCCGGCGTACGCGGATGAGTTCGCCGTCGAAGTGGGTGGAGCGGTCGACCAGCTCGTTGAACACCGTGATCAGCTCGGCCGTGAGGCCCGAGCCGGTCAGCGGGGCCTTCGTGAAGTTGCCGTCGCGCGCGGCCCGCATGGCGGCGAGCAGGGCGCGCAGGTCGGCGGACTCGACGGGGTCGACGTGGTCGACGTGGTCGACGGGGGCTGCGGGAGCGGCGCTGGCGGCGGACGCGGCAGGGGCGGCGGCGGTCCGGGCGGTGCCGGCCGTGCCCGTGGTGCCAGTGGCGCCGGCGCTTCGCGTGGTGCCGGTGGGGCGTGCGGTGGCCGGGGCGCGCGGCGGCTCCGGCGGACGGTCGCCCTGCGGCGGGAGCTTGGCGTGGGCGGTACCGGTCGTGCGGCGGGTGGCGGCGGGGGTGGGCGCGCGGCGGGGTGGGGCTGGTGGGGCTGAAGCGGCCGCTGGGTTTGGTGGGGCTGGTGGGGTGCCGATGTCTGCTGCGGGAGGGCGGGTCGGCGGTGGGCTCGGGACGTCCGGGGCGGACGCCGTCAAGGGTGGCGGGATCCGGCCAGGGGGTGCCGTGGGGTCGGGCTGCTGAAGGGGAACGGGATCCTCCGGGGAAGCCGGGGCAGGAATCCGCGCAGGGCCCGCCATGTCGGCGGATGCCGGAATCTGACCGTGTCCGGGCGCAGGCGTAGCACTGTTCTCACTCATCGTGGCCCACTTCAGTGACTCGGTGCTTATGGGCACAGTCAGTCTGTCACTCTGTCCATGTCGCCTGAGGCGTATTCGTCCGAACTGCTCAGGAGCCGCACTGTGGGGGCCATTCCGATGCAACGGGAGTCCACGTTCCGTGCCGCAGGCGAGCCCGCGGGCCGCCCGGGCCCGCTGGCGGTGGTGCGAACATCACTGCCCGGAAACCCGCTTGCGCCCGCCGCCGCGCGCCGGTTCGTGCGCGCCGCCCTCGCCGACTGGACGGAGCTCGGGGCGCTCGACGGCGCGCCCGGCGACCGGCTCGCCGACGACTCGGCGCTCCTCGTCAGCGAGTTGGTGACGAACGCGGTGGTGCACGCGGGCACATCCGTCGAAGTCCTGTGCAGACTCGACGAAGGACTGCCCGGCGAAAGCACGGACGCGCTGGTCATAGAGGTGTCCGACCGCCACCCGGCGCGCGCCGTGCGCAACGAGCCGCGCTCGCCGCAGCCCGGCACGCCCGAGTACGGCCGCGGCCTCCAACTCGTCGCCACCCTCTCCGAGTCCTGGGGCATCACCTACCGCAAGGGCACCAAGACGGTCTGGGCCCGGCTGCCCTTCGACGGCGCCCAGGCCGGGCACGGGGCGCACGACATAGAGGCCTACGCCGACGAGATGGCGCAGCAGCGCGGCCTGCGCGCCGCCGACATCCTCGCGCCGGCGCCCAAGCGCGCCCCGCACGACACGGAGTGGGTCAACCGCGGCGCGCTCACGTTCCTCGCCGAGGCGTCCGACCTGCTCGCCGGGCAGTTCGACGAGAACCTCGTCGCGGCGCTCGCCGGGCAGCTGCTCGTGCCGCGGCTCGCGGACTGGTGCGCGGTGTGGCTGAACGACGAGGCGGAGCAGGCGGGGCGCACGGCGGGAGGCGGCGCCCCCGGGGCGCGCCTCGCGCGCGTCTGGCACCTCAGTGAGCAGCGCATAGAAGAGCTGCGCACACTCCTGGAGAAAGAGCCGCCCATGCTCACCGACGGGGTGGGCACGGGCGCGGTCCCGGTGCCCTGGCCCGGCGAGGTGCTCGGCGGCGACGGGTCGGGGGCGGCGCTTGCGTACCGCCTGGTCGCGGGCGGGCGGCAGCTCGGCACGCTGGTCATCGGGCGGGCCGGTCTCCTCCGCTTCGCCGACGAGGTCACCGGGCTCGTCGAGGACTTCAGCCGCCGCGTCGCGCTCGCCATCGGCGCGGCGCGGCGCTATCAGCGCCAGGCCACCATCAGCCAGGTCCTGCAGCGCGGGCTGCTGCCGAGCGCCGTCGCGGAGATCCCCGGCGTGGAGAGCGGCATCGTGTACGAGCCGCGCGAGCAGGGCGGGCCCGGCGGCGACTTCTACGACGTGTTCCAGGCCGGCCGGGGCCGCTGGTGCTTCGCGCTCGGCGATGTCCAGGGCAAGGGCCCCGAGGCGGCGGTCGTCATCGGCCTCGCCCGGCCCTGGCTGCGGTTGCTCGCCCGCGAGGGCTACCAGGTCGCGGAGGTCCTCGACCGGCTCAACCAGCTCCTCCTGGACGACGCGACGGAGGCCGCCGACGCCGCGGCCGCCGTCATGGCCGTCGCGGGCGGCCAGGGCGTGCCGCCCGACGGCACCACGTCGCGCTTCCTGTCCCTGTTGTACGGGGAGATCGTTCCGTACGACGGTGGGGTGCGCTGCACCGTGGCGTGCGCCGGGCATCCGCTGCCGTTGGTGCTGAGCGCGGACGGGCAGGTGCGGGCCGCCGTGGGGCCGCAGGTGCTGCTCGGTGTCGTGGACGACGAGACGTACACGAGCCAGACGTTTGATCTGCGGACCGGGGACACGTTGTTGTGTGTGACGGACGGGGTGACCGAGCGGCGGGCCGGGGCGCGGCTCTTCGATGACGGGGACGGGCTTGCCAAGGCGCTGGCCGGGTGTGCCGGGCTTGACGCGGCGCTCGTCGCCGAGCGCATTCGCCGCGAGGTCCACGCCTTCTCCCACCGCCCCCCGGACGACGACCTGGCCCTCTTGGTCCTCCGCGCCCGGTGACGGTTCTCTCCCCACCCACCCGCCCTTCCCTGCGGCCGCAGCCCCAGCCCCCGCACTCGAATGGGGCTGCGCCCCTCTCCCCCCTCATCGGCGCTCCGCGCCTCGCCCTCAAACGCCGGGCAGGCTATAACCCCCACCCACCCACCCTTCTCCGGCGCTGCCGCCCCGGGCCCCCGCCGCATCCGGCCACCCACCCACCCTTCCCCGGAGCTACCGTCCCGCCCCCCCCGGGCCCCCACCACACCTGGCTGCCGCGCCGCGCTGCGCGCTTGCTCCCGCCCCCAGCCCCCGCCGCATTCGGCCGTCTTGCGTCGCTGAGCTGGCTTCGCGCTGCGCGCTCGCATTCCCCGCCCACCCGCCCCCTCCGGGGGGCGGGGATATCCAGCCCGTCCGGCGCTTGAGGACGAGCCGCGAAGCGGCGACAAAGGGGGAAAGGGGCGAAGCCCCATACGAGCGAGCGAGGGCGGGTGGGTGGGGTGTTTCAGCCCGCCCGGCGTTTGAGGGCGAGGCGCGGAGCGCCGATGAAGGGGGAAAGGGGCAGAGCCCCAGCCGAGTGGCGGAGCCGAGGGAGGGCGGGCGGGTGGGGGAGCCCCGTCCGGAGGGGACCGTCAGTCGACCAGGTCGCGGACGACGGCGTCGGCGAGGAGGCGGCCCCGCAGGGTGAGGACGGCCCGCCCCTCCCCGTAGGGCCCGGCTTCGAGCAGCCCCTCCGCCAGCGCACGCCGAGAAGCGGCAAGCCCCTCCTCCTTGAGGAGGGCCAACGGACACCCTTCCCGCAACCGCAGCTCCAGCAGAACCCGCTCCACCCGCCGATCCTCGTCCGCAAGGACCTCCCGCCCGGCCCCGGGCGACCGCCCCTCCGCGAGGGCGGCGGCATACGCCCCCGGATGCTTCACGTTCCACCAGCGCACGCCCCCCACGTGGCTGTGGGCCCCCGGCCCGGCCCCCCACCAGTCGGCGCCCCGCCAGTACAGCTCGTTGTGCAGGCACCGCCCCGCTTCGGAGGTGGCCCAGTTCGACACCTCGTACCACTCGAACCCGGCGGCCGAGAGCCGCTCGTCGGCGATCAGATAGCGGTCGGCGTGCACGTCGTCGTCCGTCATCGGGACCTCACCGCGGCGGATGCGCCGGGCGAGCTGCGTACCCTCCTCGACGATCAGCGCGTACGCCGACACGTGGTCGGGCCCGGCGCCGAGCGCCGCGTCCAGGGAGGCCCGCCAGTCGTCGTCGCTCTCGCCGGGCGTGCCGTAGATCAGGTCGAGGTTCACGTGCTCGAAGCCGGCTGCGCGGGCCTCGGCGACGCAGGCCTCGGGCCGGCCGGGGGTGTGCGTGCGGTCCAGGATCTTCAGGACGTGCTGCCTGGCGCTCTGCATGCCGAAGGAGATCCGGTTGAAGCCGCCCTCGCGCAGCGTGGCCAGGTACGCCGGGTCCACCGACTCGGGATTCGCCTCCGTCGTGATCTCCGCGTCGTCGGCGAGCCCGAACTCGTCGCGGATCGCCCCCAGCATCCGTACGAGGTCGTCGGCGGGCAGCAGCGTGGGCGTACCGCCGCCGACGAAGACCGTCCTGACCTGGCGCGGGTCGTCGCCGAGCACCTTGCGGGCGAGGCGGACCTCGTCGGTCAGGGTGGCGGCGTAGTTGTCGCGGGAGGCGAGGACGCCGCCGGTGCCGCGCAGCTCGGTGGCGGTGTACGTGTTGAAGTCGCAGTACCCGCAGCGGGTCGCGCAGTACGGGACGTGCAGATAGAACCCGAGCGGGCGGGCGGCGGCGCCGTCCAGGGCGGACGCGGGCAGCGCCCCGTCCTGGGGCACGGGTTCTCCATCGGGCAGGGCGGAAGGCATGCCTTCCATTGTCCCGCACCCGCACGGATGGGCCCGCGTCCCTCTCGCCGCCTCGTCCTCAGAAGCCCTCAGGCCCTGGTCACGAAGAGAGTCCTCAGGCCCCGGTCACGAAGTCGATCAGCTCCTCCACCCGCCCGAGCAGCGCCGGGTCGAGGTCCTTGTAGCTGCGCACCGAGCCCAGGATCCGCTGCCAGGCGGCCCCCGTGTTCTCCGGCCAGCCGAGCGCGCGGCACACGCCCGTCTTCCAGTCCTGGCCGCGCGGCACGCGGGGCCAGCCCTCGATGCCCAGGGACGACGGCTTCACGGCCTCCCAGACGTCGATGAACGGGTGGCCCACCACCAGCGCGTGCGGGCTGGACACCTGGGCCGCGATGCGGGACTCCTTGGAGCCGGGGACCAGGTGGTCCACGAGGACGCCGAGGCGGGCGTCGGGGCCGGGAGCGAACTCCGCGACGATGCCGGGGAGGTCGTCGATGCCCTCCAGGTACTCCACGACCACGCCCTCGATGCGCAGGTCGTCGCCCCACACCTTCTCGACGAGCTCGGCGTCGTGGCGCCCCTCGACGTAGATGCGCCCGGCGCGCGCCACCCGCGCCCGCGCGCCCGGCACCGCGAGGGAGCCGGAGGCGGTGCGGGAGGGACGCAAGGGACGGGACGGGGCCGTCGGGCGGACGAGGGTCACGACCCTGCCCTCCAGGAGGAACCCGCGCGGTGCCATCGGGAACACCCGGTGCTTGCCGAAGCGGTCCTCCAGGGTGACCGTCGGCCCCTCGGCGGTCTTCTCACAGCGGATCACCGCGCCGCAGAAGCCCGTGCCGACCTCCTCGACCACCAGGTCCACCTCGGCGGGGACTTCGGGGACGGGAGCCGACTTCTTCCACGGCGGGGTCAGGTCCGGGTTGTAGCTGCGCACCCCCAGAACTTATGACATCACGTCACGTCACGCCGAACCGGCGGGCGAGCTCGTCGCGTTGGGCCCGTACGAACGCCGCGTCGACGACCGCCCCGTGCCCGGGCACGTACAGCGCGTCCTCGCCGCCCAGGTCCAGGAGCCGGTCGAGCGCCGCGGGCCAGCGCCGCGGCACCGCGTCGACACCGGCCTGCGGCTCGCCCGACTCCTCGACCAGGTCGCCGCAGAAGACGACCTCCGGCCCCTCGGAGCCGCCGGGCACGAGGACCGCCAGGTCGTGGCCCGTGTGGCCGGGGCCCACGTTCGCGAGGAGCACCTGCGTGCCGTCGCCCAGGTCGAGCGTCCACTCGCCGCTGACCAGGTGCTGCGGGCGGACGAGCAGGTCGGCGGCCTCCGCGGCGGCGGCAGGGTCGAGGCCGTGCCTGACGGCGTCGGAGCGCAGCCCCTCGGCGTCCTTGGCGAGGACGACGTCGATGCCGACGGCCCCGTACACCTCGACGCCCGCGAACGCCGCCGCGCCGAGGACGTGGTCGAAGTGGGGATGGGTCAGCGCGAGGTGGGTGACGCGGCGGCCCGCGCCGAGCAGCCGCTGCGCCTCCGCCCGCAGGCGCGATCCCTCCCGCAGGCTCGACCCGGCCTCGATCATGAGGGCGGTGCCGTCGCCGACGACGAGTCCCGCCGTGCAGTCCCACACGGGCAGACGCAGCCGCCCCACGCGCGCGGTGAGCCGCTCCCAGCCCGCTGTCTCCCAGGCCGGTCCGGCCGTCACGGTGTCCGTCATACAGCGACCATACGGCGGCCGGACGAGGACCGTGCGGCCGCCGCACACCGCCGCCGGCAGGGCAACACCGCAGGTGCCGAAGGGGTCGGCCGCCACCCGTCGGCATGACAACGGGGTCGGCCCTTGCCGGGCGTACACCCACCGGCCGTACACTGACTCGATGAAGGTTGGCACTCGTCTGGGGCGAGTGCCAAGGTGAGGGGCCGCCGGGGCGCGTGGGGGCTCAGGGCGAGGGACGACAGCTGGAGGTGTGCGCGATGCTCAGTGAACGCAGGCTCGAGGTGCTGCGCGCCATCGTCCATGACTACGTCGGCACACAGGAGCCCGTCGGGTCGAAGGCGCTCACCGAGCGCCATCACCTCGGCGTCTCCCCGGCCACCGTCCGCAACGACATGGCCGCCCTGGAGGAGGAAGGGTTCATCGCCCAGCCGCACACCAGCGCCGGGCGCATCCCGACCGACAAGGGCTACCGCCTCTTCGTGGACAAGCTCGCGGGCGTCAAGCCCATGACCCCGCCGGAGCGCCGCGCGATCCAGAACTTCCTGGACGGCGCCGTCGACCTGGACGACGTCGTGGGCCGCACGGTACGGCTGCTCGCGCAGCTGACCCGGCAGGTCGCGGTGGTGCAGTACCCGTCCCTGACGCGGTCGACGGTGCGCCACGTGGAGCTGCTCTCGCTGGCTCCGGCCCGCCTGATGCTGGTCCTGATCACGGACACGGGCCGGGTCGAGCAGCGCATGATCGACTGCCCGGCGCCGTTCGGGGAAACGTCACTCGCGGACCTGCGGGCCCGGCTCAACAGCCGCGTCGCGGGCCGCCGTTTCGCCGACGTGCCGCAGCTCGTGCAGGACCTCGCCGAATCCTTCGACAAGGAGGACCGGGCCACGGTGGCCACGGTCCTCTCCACCCTCCTCGAAACGCTCGTCGAGGAGACCGAGGAGCGGCTGATGATCGGCGGCACCGCCAATCTCACCCGCTTCGGACATGACTTCCCTCTCACGATCCGGCCGGTCCTCGAAGCCCTCGAGGAGCAGGTCGTCCTCCTCAAGTTGCTTGGTGAGGCTACGGATTCGGGCATGACCGTGAAGATCGGTCACGAGAACGCCCATGAGGGACTCAGCTCCACGTCCGTGGTCTCCGTCGGCTACGGTTCGGGAAGCGAGGCAGTGGCCAAGCTGGGCGTGGTCGGACCGACCCGCATGGACTATCCGGGAACGATGGGAGCAGTACGCGCAGTGGCACGTTACGTCGGACAGATCCTGGCGGAGTCGTAAGTGGCCACGGACTACTACGCCGTGCTCGGCGTGCGCCGCGACGCTTCCCAGGACGACATCAAGAAGGCCTTCCGGCGGCTCGCCCGCGAGCTGCACCCGGACGTCAACCCCGACCCGAAGACGCAAGAGCGCTTCAAGGAGATCAACGCCGCGTACGAGGTGTTGTCGGACCCGCAGAAGAAGCAGGTCTACGACCTCGGCGGCGACCCGCTGTCCCAGTCCGGCGGCGCCGGTGGCGCGGGCGGCTTCGGAGCGGGCGGCTTCGGCAACTTCTCCGACATCATGGACGCGTTCTTCGGCACGGCGTCGCAGCGCGGGCCGCGCTCGCGCACCCGGCGCGGCCAGGACGCCATGATCCGCCTGGAGATCGACCTCGACGAGGCCGCCTTCGGCACCACGAAGGACATCCAGGTCGACACGGCCGTCGTCTGCACGACGTGCTCCGGCGAGGGCGCCGCGCCCGGCACCTCCGCGCAGACCTGTGACATGTGCCGCGGCCGCGGCGAGGTGTCCCAGGTGACCCGGTCCTTCCTCGGCCAGGTCATGACGTCGCGCCCCTGCCCCCAGTGCCAGGGCTTCGGCACGGTCGTGCCCACGCCCTGCCCCGAGTGCGCGGGCGACGGCCGGGTCCGCTCCCGGCGCACCCTCACCGTCAAGATCCCCGCCGGTGTGGACAACGGCACGCGGATCCAGCTCGCGGGCGAGGGCGAGGTCGGCCCCGGCGGCGGCCCCGCCGGCGACCTGTACGTGGAGATCCACGAGCTGCCCCACCCCGTCTTCCAGCGGCGCGGCGACGACCTGCACTGCACCGTCACCATCCCGATGACGGCCGCCGCGCTCGGCACGAAGGTGCCGCTCGAGACGCTCGACGGCATGGAGGAGGTCGACATCCGGCCCGGCACGCAGTCCGGCCAGTCGATCCCGCTGCACGGCCGGGGCGTCACCCACCTGCGCGGCGGGGGCCGCGGTGACCTCATCGTGCACGTCGAGGTCCTCACGCCCACGAAGCTCGACCCCGAGCAGGAGCGGCTCCTGCGGGAGCTGGCCAAGGCCCGCGGCGAGGAACGCCCCACCGGGCAGTTCCAGCCGGGGCAGCAGGGGCTCTTCTCTCGTTTGAAGGATGCGTTTAACGGGCGCTAGCGCCTCACACAGGCGGGGGCGCCTCGACGGGCCCCCGCCGCTACCGCGGCGGTTTCTCTCCCGCCCGCCCGCCCGTTTCCACCTTCACGTGGGGTGGGCGCCTCCTGTGGGGGG
>NZ_JBHYJH010000125.1:10451-29516 GCF_042740445.1 Streptomyces sp. NPDC059003
TTCCCGCCCGCCCGCCCGTTTCCACCTTCACGTGGGGTGGGCGCCTCCTGTGGGGGTTGTCCGCCGTCGGCGTCTGCGGGCTTCCGTCGCTGCCGCGGTGGTTTTCTTTCCCGCCCGCCCGCCCGTTTCCACCCTGACGTGGGGTGGGTGCTCCTTGTGGGGGTTGTTCGCCATCGGCGGCTGCGGGCCCGCACTCGCCAACGGCGGACAACCCCCACGGGAGGCGCTCACCCCGCGGGGGAGTGGAAACGGGCGGGCGGGTGGGGGATAGACCGCCGCGGTAGCGGTGGGGACCGGGAGTCGCCGGCGGCGGGGAACCCCCACCAGGGGCGCCCGCCCCACGTGAAGGTGGAAACGGGCGGGCGGGTGGGAGGCAAATCGCCGCGGTAGCGGTGGGGGAACCCCCGTCCGAGGCGCCCCCGCCAGACGTGGCACGATGCGGGTATGCCCACCCCTCCCCAAGCCCTCTGTCGTCACCCGATCGTGCAGGCCCCGATGGCGGGCGGGGCCTCGACCCCGCGCCTCGCCGCGGCCGTGAGCGAGGCCGGCGGGCTCGGCTGCCTCGCGGCCGGGTACAAGACGGCCGACGGCATGTACCAGGAGATCAAACAGCTCAGAGGGCTGACATCGCGGCCCTTTGGGGTGAATCTCTTCATGCCGCAGCCCGACTCCACCGGCGCGGGCCCCGCCTCCACCGCGGCGACCGGCACCGCGCCCGTCGACGCCGCCGTCGAGGTGTACCGCAACCAGCTCGCGGGCGAAGCCACCTGGTACGAGACGGAGCTCGGGGACACCGACGGCAAGCGCGACGACGGGTACGAGGCGAAGCTGGCGATCCTGCGGGACGACCCGGTGCCACTGGTGTCGTTCACGTTCGGCTGCCCGAGCAAGCAGGACCTCCAGGCGCTCAACCGCGTGGGCACGACCACCGTCGTCACCGTCACCACGCCTGACGAGGCGCAGGCCGCGCAGGCGGTGGGCGCCGACGCCGTCTGCGTACAAGGCATCGAGGCGGGCGGCCACCAGGGCACGCACCGGGACAACGCGGAGACCGACGGATCGGGGATCGGGCTGCTCAGCCTGATCACCCAGGTACGGGAGGCCGTCCAGCTGCCCATGATCGCCACGGGCGGCCTGATGCGCGGCTCCCAGATCGCCGCCGTGCTCGCCGCGGGCGCGGACCTCGCGCAGCTGGGCACCGCGTTCCTGGTCACGCCGGAGTCCGGCGCGCACGCGCTGCACAAGCAGGCCATGACCGACCCGATGTTCGTCAGGACCGAGCTGACGCGGGCGTTCTCCGGACGCCCCGCACGCGGCCTGGTGAACCGGTTCATGCGCGAGCACGGCCCGTACGCGCCCGCCGCGTACCCGCAGGTCCACTATCTGACGGCCGGCCTGCGCAAGGCCGCGGCCAGGACCGGCGACCCGCAGGCCATGGCGCTGTGGGCGGGCCAGGGCCACCGCCTCGCGCGGGAGCTGCCCGCCGACCAGCTCGTGGAGGTCCTCGTGGCCGAACTCGACGAGGCCCAGGCCGTGTTCGGCGCGCGGGGTGCGGTATGACGGCCCCCGTCTTCGTCGTCGACGACTTCCGCGGCGCCACCGACGGCGGCACCTACGTCCTCGAAGGCCCCGAGGGGCGGCACGCCGTGTCCGTGAAGCGGCTGCGCGCCGGTGAGGACGTGGTGCTCACCGACGGCGCCGGGCACTGGGCGCGCGGCACCGTCGCGGACACCGAGGGCAAGGACCGGCTCCTCGTCACGCTCGACGGCGGCGTACGGGAAGAGGCCGCGGAGAGCCCCCGCATCACCGTCGTCCAGGCCCTGCCGAAGGGCGACCGCGGCGAGCTCGCCGTGGAGACCATGACCGAGACCGGCGTGGACGCCGTCGTGCCGTGGGCCGCCGCGCGCTGCATCACGCAGTGGAAGGGCGAGCGCGGCCTGAAGGCGCTCGGCAAGTGGCGTGCGACGGCGCGCGAGGCCGGCAAGCAGTCGCGGCGGGTGCGCTTCCCCGAGGTCGCCGAGCTCGCCACGACCAAGCAGGTCGCGGCGCTGCTCGCCGACGCCGACTTCGCGGGCGTCCTGCACGAGGAGGGCAGCGAGCCGCTGGCCACCGCGCAGCTGCCCGCGTCCGGGCACATCGTCCTCGTGGTCGGCCCGGAGGGCGGGGTGTCGCCGGAGGAGCTGGCGGTGTTCGGCCAGGCGGGTGCCAAGCCGTACCGGCTCGGGCGTAGCGTGTTGCGTACGTCGACCGCGGGCACCGCGGCGATGGCTCTGCTCCTCGGCCGGACGGGGCGCTGGTCCTGACCGGTGGCCTGGCCGGCTGCGCGTACCGAAAGGCCCGCCCGTGGAACTCGCCCAGGTCCGCCTGCTCGTCACGGACTTCCCCGCCTGTTACCGCTTCTACGCCGATGTCCTCGGCCTGAAGCCGCAGTCCGGTGCGGAGAACGGGCCGTACGAGAAGTTCAGTCCCGCCACCGGCTCGGCGGGCATCGCCCTGCAGAGCCGGGCGATGATGGCGGAGCTGTTGGGGGAGCTGGCCGAGTCGGCGACCGGGCATCGGTCGCTGGTGGTGCTGCGGGTGGATGACCTGGACGCGTACTGCGCCCGGATTTCCGGGCGGGGGGCCTCGCTTCTTCATGGGCCTGCGCCCATGACGGACCGCATGCGCGTTGCTCACCTCAAGGATCCGGAGGGCAACCTGGTGGAGCTCCAGGAATGGCTGCTCCTCCGCACCGACCGCGCCTGACCGCCCCCCTCCCACCCTGACGCGGGGTGGCCACCCCCTGCGGGGGTTGCCCGCCGCCGGCGCCTGCAGTCCCCCGCCGCTACCGCGGCGGCTTCTCTCCCACCCGCCCGCCCGTGGCCCCCTTCCGCCGGGGGGACGCTCCTCGTGGGGGGTTTCCCGCCGCTGGCGTCTGCCGGTCCCCGCCGCTATCGCGGCGATTTCTTTCCCACCCGCCCGCCCGTTTCCACCCCCACGCGGGGTGGGCGCCCCTCGTGGGTGTTGTCCGCCGTTGGCGGCTGCGGGCCGCAGTCGCCGATGGTGGGGAAGCCCCACCGGAGGCGTCCAGCCCCCGGGAAGGGGTCACGGGTGGGCGGGTGGGAGATCGTCCGCCGCGGTAGCGGCGGGGACCGGTAGGCGCCGATGGCGGGTGACCCCCACGAGGAGCGTCCGCCCGGTGGGGGCCTGTAGACGCCGGCGGTGGGTGGCCACCACGAGGGGCGCTCACCCCGCGTCAGGGTGGGAGAGGACCGGTGGGGGCCAGAGGCCTGGGGCGGTGGACATATGGCCGCAAGAGGTCTAGCGCCAGCGCGAACGCGATGGGAGCCTGCCGCTCATGGGGGCTATGAGGCGACTTCCACGGTTACGGGCCGCCACCGCGGCCACCGCGGCCACGGCGGTCGTCACGGCCGCGGCGGCGGGACTGGTCGCCTGCGACCCCGTCGAGGGCGACATGAGCACGTCCGCCATCGCGATCACCACCGACAAGATGGGCACCCGCGAGCTGGAGCGCCAGCACCTGGAGGTCGACTGGATCAACTGCACGGCGTCGTTCGTGAACAAGGACGACGCGGACGACCGCACGGCCACCGACCGGCCGCGTGAGGCCCAGGTCGACTGCCGGGGCAAGGCCGAGAACGACAAGGACATCACCATCGAGGGCCGCGTCACCGACGTACGCAACGGCGCCTGCGTACGCGGGAATCTGGTCGCCAAGGTCGAGCAGAAGGAGTGGTTCCGGGTCGATGTCCTCGGCAACTGCGAGGGCGGCGGCGGTGACGACGACGGCGACGACGGCAAGGGTAATGACGGCGGCAACGGCAACGGCAACGGCGGTGGGAATGACAAGCCCGTCACCCACGGTCCCGGCACCCCCGCCCCCACCTCGACCGTCACCGTGACCCAGCGGCCGGATCCGACGTGCGACTGCTATCCGGGCAAGTGATCCAAAACGATGACCCGCGCCGCGGTGCCTGCTTAGGCTGACGGTGTGACACAGCCTGCTTACCTCCGGTTTCCGCACCCGCACGGCGAGTTGATCGCCTTCACCGCCGAGGACGACGTGTGGGTCGCGCCACTCGACGGCGGCCGCGCCTGGCGGGTGAGCGCCGACAACGTACCCGTGAACCACCCGCGGATCTCCCCGGACGGCGCCACCGTCGCCTGGACGTCCACGCGCGACGGAGCACCCGAAGTGCATGTCGCGCCCGTCGACGGCGGCCCGTCGAAGCGGCTCACGTACTGGGGCAACGCCAAGACGTCCGTACGTGGTTGGACCCCCGACGGCCGGGTCCTCGCGGTCACCGCGCACGGCCGCGCGTCCCTGCGCCGCACCTGGGCGCACGCCGTCCCGCTCGACGGCGGGCCCGCCGAGACGCTGCCGTACGGAGTGATCGGCGACGCCGCGCACGGCCCGGACGGCGGCGTGCTGCTGCAGTCCGCGCCGATGGGCCGCGAGGCCGCCTGGTGGAAGCGGTACCGGGGCGGCACGGCGGGCAAGTTGTGGGTCAGGGCGGGAGCCGACACCGAGAACGGCTTCGTGCGGCTGCACCAGGAGCTCGACGGGAACATCGAGTGCCCGCTGTGGGCCGGCGGCCGCGTCGCCTTCCTCTCCGACCACGAAGGGGTCGGCGCGCTCTACTCGTCGGCGCCGGACGGAAGCGACCTGCGGCGCCATACGCCCCTCGACGGCTTCTACGCCCGGCACGCCGCTGGCGACGGCACCCGCGTCGCGTACTCCAGCGCCGGTGAACTCTGGCTCCTCGACGACCTCCTGGACGACGCCGCCGCACCGCGCCGCCTGGCCGTCCGGCTCGGCGGGCAGCGCGCCGACCTGCAGCCGCACCCGGTGCACGCCGCCCGCTGGTTCGGGGCCGCCGCGCCCGACCACACCGGGCGGGGCAGCGCGGTCTCCGTGCGCGGCGCCGTGCACTGGGTGACCCACCGCGAGGGACCCGCGCGGGCGCTCGCCGCCACCGACGGCGTACGGGCCCGGCTTCCGCGCACGTTCCGCGTGGACGGCGAGGAGCGCGTGGTGTGGGTGACGGACGCGGAGGGCGACGACGCCCTGGAGTTCGCGCCCGCCACCGGCCTCGCCCCCGGCGCGACCCCGCGGCGGCTCGCGGCGGGCCAGCTGGGCCGCGTCCTCGCGCTCGCCGTGGCGCCCGACGGCAGCCGCGCCGCCGTCGCCTCGCACGACGGCCGGTTGCTGCTCGTGGAGCGCGAGAGCGGCGAGGTGCGCGAGGTGGACCGGGCCGAGCACGGCGAGGCCACGGGGCTCGTCTTCTCGCCCGACTCCGCGTGGCTCGCCTGGTCCCACCCGGGTCCGCGCCCGCTGCGCCAGCTCAAGCTCGCCAACACCGCCGACCTGTCGGTGTCCGAGGCGACCCAGCTGCGGTTCCGGGACTACAGCCCGGCGTTCACGCTCGACGGCAAGCACCTGGCGTTCCTGTCGGCGCGGGCCTTCGACCCGGTCTACGACGACCACGTCTTCGACCTGGCCTTCGTGGGCGGCTCCCGGCCGCACCTGCTCACGCTCGCCGCCACCACCCCCTCGCCGTTCGGCCCGCAGCGCCACGGCCGCGCCTTCGACGCCCCCGACAAGGACGAGACGCCGGACAGCGAGGGCGCCCCCACCACCCGCATCGACCTGGACGGACTCGCCGACCGCATCGTGCCGTTCCCCGTCGAGGCCGCGCGCTACACGACGCTGCGGGCCGCCAAGGACGGGCTCCTGTGGCTGCGCCACCCGGTGCGCGGCGTCCTCGGCGCGTCCCGTGCCACGCCCGACGCGCCCGACCCCAGCTCGTCCCTGGAGCGCTACGACCTGCTCCAGCGCCGCGTCGAGGAACTCGGCTCCGACGCCGACCACTTCGCGGTGACCGGCGACGGCAAGCGGGTCCTGCTGTGGGCCGACGGCAAGCTGAAGGTCGTCCCCAGCGACCGCCGTGCCTCCGGCGACGAGGACAGCGACACCAACATCACGGTCGACCTCGGCCGCGTGCGCCAGTCCGTCGACCCGGCCGCGGAGTGGCGCCAGATGTACGAGGAGGCGGGCCGCCTCATGCGGGACAACTTCTGGCGGGCCGACATGGGCGGCGTCGACTGGGACGGCGTCCTGGAGCGCTACCGGCCCGTGCTCGACCGCGTCGCCACCCACGACGACCTCGTCGACCTGCTGTGGGAGGTCCAGGGCGAACTCGGCACCTCGCACGCGTACGTGGTCCCGCGCGGCGGCGGGGGCGGCGGCGCCCGCCAGGGGCTCCTCGGCGCGGACCTCTCGCGCGGCGAGGACGGCACCTGGCGCGTCGACCGTGTCCTGCCGTCCGAGACATCCGACCCCGACGCCCGCTCCCCGCTGGCGGCGCCCGGCGTCGCCGTGCGCGCGGGCGACGCGATCCTCGCCGTCGCCGGGCGGCCCGTCGACCCGGTGACCGGCCCCGGACCGCTGCTCGTCGGCACCGCGGACAAGCCCGTCGAGCTGACCGTCTCCCCGGCGGGCGGCGGCGACCCGCGGCACGCCGTGGTGGTCCCCGTGGACGACGAGGAGCCGCTGCGCTACCACGCGTGGGTCGCCGAGCGCCGCGCCTACGTCCACGAGCGCTCGGGCGGCCGGCTCGGCTATCTGCACGTGCCGGACATGCAGGCCCCCGGGTGGGCGCAGATCCACCGGGACCTGCGGGCCGAGGTCGCCCGCGAGGGCCTGGTCGTGGACGTGCGCGAGAACCGCGGCGGCCACACCTCGCAGCTCGTCGTGGAGAAGCTGGCGCGGCGGATCGTCGGCTGGGACCTGCCGCGCGGCTCCGGGCCCCTCAGCTACCCCGGGGACGCGCCGCGCGGCCCGGTCGTCGCCGTCGCCAACGAGTTCTCGGGCTCCGACGGCGACATCGTGAACGCCGCGATCAAGGCGCTCGGCATCGGCCCGGTCGTGGGCACCCGCACCTGGGGCGGCGTCGTCGGCATCGACAGCCGCTACCACCTGGTCGACGGCACGCTCGTGACGCAGCCCAAGTACGGCTTCTGGCTTGAGGGCCCCGGCTGGGGCGTGGAGAACCACGGCGTCGAGCCGGACGTCGAGGTCGTGGTCACGCCCGAGGACCACGTGGCGGGCCGTGACCCGCAGTTGGACGAGGCGGTGCGGATCGCGCTCGCCGCGCTCGCCGAGAACCCGGCGAAGACGGCGCCGCCGTTGCCCGAGTAGGCGCCCCCGATAGCATGCGTCGTACTTGATCCATCGTGATCCGTACTGATTGTTCCGTGCCGATTCAGTGACCCCGGGAGGGTGGCCCATGGCGGGCGAAGCGCAGGCCGACTGCTTGTTCTGCAAGATCATCGCGAAGGAGGTGCCCGCGACGGTCGTACGGGAGACCGAGACCACCCTCGCCTTCCGCGACATCAACCCCCAGGCGCCGACCCACGTCCTGGTGATCCCCAAGGTGCACCACCCGGACGCCGCGTCGCTCGCCGCCGCGGAGCCGGAGATCGCCTCCGACGTGCTGCGCGAGGCGGGCGAGGTCGCCGCCCAGGAGCAGTCCGACAGCTACCGCATCGTCTTCAACACCGGCTCCGGCGCCGGGCAGACCGTCTTCCACGCGCACGCCCACGTCCTGGGCGGCCGCGGTCTGCAGTGGCCCCCCGGATAGCGCTCGCGGAGACCGGATAACACACCGTGTCCGTACGTGAATTGGTGGTGCTCGGCACCGCCAGCCAGGTCCCGACCCGGCACCGCAACCACAACGGGTACGTCCTGCTCTGGGACGGCGAAGGCATCCTCTTCGACCCGGGCGAGGGCACGCAGCGCCAGATGCTGCGTGCCTCCGTCGCCGCGCACGACCTCAACCGCATCTGCGTCACCCACTTCCACGGCGACCACAGCCTCGGCCTCGCGGGCGTCATCCAGCGCATCAACCTGGACCGGGTGCCGCACCCCGTCACCGCCCACTACCCGGCCTCCGGCGAGCGCTTCTTCGAGCGCCTGCGGTACGCCACCGCGTACCGCGAGACCGTCGGGATCACCCAGGCCCCGGTCACGGCCGACGGCGTCCTCGCGACCGCGCCTTCGTACCGCTTGGAGACCGCCCGGCTCTCGCACCCCGTCGAGTCCTACGGCTACCGGCTCGTCGAGCCCGACGGGCGGCGCATGCTGCCGCGGCTGCTCGCCGAGCACGGCATCGCCGGGCCCGACGTCGGCGTGCTCCAGCGCGAGGGCGCCCTGCGGGGCGTCACGCTCGACCAGGTCAGCGAGGTGCGCCGGGGGCAGCGCTTCGCCTTCGTGATGGACACCCGCCTGTGCGACGGCGTGCACGCGCTCGCCGAGGGCTGCGACCTGCTCGTCATCGAGTCCACGTTCCTCGACGAGGACCACCGGCTCGCCGCCGACCACGGCCATCTGACGGCGGGCCAGGCCGCGTCGGTGGCCCGGGACGCGGGCGTGCGGCACCTCGTCCTGACCCACTTCAGCCAGCGGTACGCCGACCCCGCGGCCTTCGAGCAGCAGGCGCGGGCCGCCGGGTTCGAGGGCGAGCTGACGGTGGCGCGGGACCTGATGCGCGTACCGCTGCCCAAGCGCAGCCCCTGAACCACCCCGCTGAACCATCGAGAGAAAAGCGCCACCATGCCCCTGCCCAAGGCCGAACTCCACCTCCACATCGAAGGCACCCTCGAACCCGAGCTCGCCTTCGCGCTCGCCGCCCGCAACGGCGTCGAGCTGCCGTACGCCGACACCGAAGAGCTGCGCAAGGCCTACCTCTTCGAGGACCTCCAGTCCTTCCTCGACCTCTACTACGGCCTCATGGCCGTCCTTCGCACCGAGGCCGACTTCGAGGAGCTCGCCGACGCCTATCTGGCGCGGGCCGCCGCCCAGGGCGTGCGGCACGCCGAGATCTTCTTCGACCCGCAGGCCCACATGGCGCGCGGCGTGGGGATCGGCACGGTCATCGACGGCCTCGGCCGGGCCCTGGACCGCAGCCAGGAGCGGCACGGCGTCTCCACCCGGCTCATCATGTGCTTCCTGCGCGACCAGTCCGCCGAGTCGGCCATGGCGACCCTGGAGGCCGCGAAGCCGTATCTGCACCGCATCGTCGGCGTCGGCCTCGACTCCGCCGAGGTCGGCCACCCGCCGGCCAAGTTCGCCGCCGTGTACGAGGCCGCGGCCGCGCTCGGCCTGCGCAAGGTCGCCCACGCCGGGGAGGAGGGCCCCGCCTCCTACGTGCGCGAGGCGCTCGACGTCCTCGGTGTCGAGCGCGTCGACCACGGCCTGCGCTGCCTCGACGACCCGGACCTGGTGGACCGCCTGGCCCGCGAGCGGGTGCCGCTCACGCTGTGCCCGCTGTCCAACGTGCGCCTGCGCGTCGTCGACGTCCTGGAGGACCACCCGCTGGTGCGGATGATGGACGCGGGCCTGCTCTGCACCGTCAACTCCGATGACCCCGCGTACTTCGGGGGCTATGTCGGCGACACGTTCCACGCGGTGCGGGAGGCGCTCGCCCTGGACGAGGACCGGCTGCGGGAGCTGGCGCGGAACTCGTTCGAGGCGGCGTTCCTCTCCGAGGAGGAGCGGCGGCGGTACGTGGCCGAGGTGGACGCGTACGAGTTCGGGTGACCGGTGTTGGTCGGCGCTTCGCGCCTCGTCCTCAAGCGCCGGACGGGCTAATCTGAGTTCGCGTATCCAGTGGATGTTCCCATACATGAACTCCGGAGGTGCCCGTGCTCACCGTCTCCGACGTCCGGCTCACGCCCGTCCTGGTGGCCGATCCTCCGCTGCTCAACACCCAGGGTGTGCACCAGCCGTACACGCCCCGCCTGATCGTCGAGGTCGAGACGGACGGCGGGGTGGTCGGGGTGGGGGAGACGTACGGGGACGGGAAGTATCTGGAGCTCGCGCGGCCGCTGGCGGCGGCGCTGGTGGGGCGGTCGGTCGCGGATCTCAACGGCCTGTTCACACTCGTGGACCAGGCGTCCGTCGATGAGGGGCGGGTCGGCACCGCCGTCGACGGCGGCGGGCTCCGGGGCGTCCAGAGCGCCGACAAGCTGCGGCTCTCGGTCGTGTCGGGGTTCGAGGTGGCGTGCCTGGACGCCCTCGGCAAGGCGCTCGGCCTGCCCGTGCACGCGCTGCTCGGGGGCAAGGTGCGGGACTCCGTGGAGTACAGCGCGTACCTGTTCTACAAGTACGCGGAGCATCCCGCAGGGACCGCCGGCGCGCCGGACCCGTGGGGTGCCGCGCTCGACCCGGAGGGCGTCGTCGCGCAGGCGCGGCGGTTCACCGAGCGGTACGGCTTCACGTCGTTCAAGCTCAAGGGCGGGGTCTTCCCGCCCGAGCAGGAGGTCGCGGCGGTCCGGGCCCTCGCCGCCGCCTTCCCCGGCCTGCCGCTGCGGCTCGACCCGAACGGGGCCTGGTCCGTGGAGACCGCGCTGAAGGTCGCGTCCGAACTCGGCGACGTACTGGAGTACTTGGAGGACCCGGCCCTCGGCACGGCGGCGATGGCCGAGGTCGCCGCGCGGACGTCCGTGCCGCTGGCCACCAACATGTGCGTGACGACGCTCGCCGAGATACCGGAGGCCTTCGCCAAGGGTGCCGTGCAGGTCGTGCTCTCCGATCACCACTACTGGGGCGGCCTGCGCCGGACGCGGGAACTCGCCGCCGTCTGCCGGACGTTCGGCGTCGCCGTCTCCATGCACTCCAATACGCACCTCGGGATCAGCCTCGCCGCGATGACGCACGTCGCCGCCACCGTCCCCGGCCTCGACCACGCCTGCGACACGCACTACCCCTGGCAGTCCGAGGACGTGCTGACCGCCCGCCTGCCGTTCGTCGACGGGCGCGTCACGGTGAGCGACCGCCCGGGTCTCGGCGTGGAGCTCGACCGCGAACGACTCGGGGTCCTGCACCGGCGCTGGCTCGACGAGGACTTCGCCGCGCTGCGCGAGCGGGACGACGCGGCGGCCATGCGGCGGATGGATCCGCAGTGGGTGACTCCGGCCGTGCCGCGCTGGTAGCGCGGGCCGCTTGTCAGGGCCTTCGGTTACGTTGCCTCCATGCCCGTACCACCTGCCGTACCACCGGAGACAGCAGCCGTACCACCCGAGCGCGCCGCGGAGCGGGCCGCAGGATCCCTCGTCGATCCGCTCAAGTCCGCGCGGCGGCCGGACGATCCGCCCTGCGACGTGTACCTCACCGGCACCGTCTTCCTCGACATCATCTTCACCGGTCTCGACTCGGCCCCCGTGCGCGGCACCGAGTCCTGGGCGCGCGGCATGGGGTCGAGCCCCGGGGGCGTCGCCAACATGGCGACCGCGCTCGCCCGGCTCGGCCTGCGCACCTCCCTGGCCGCCGCCTTCGGGGACGACCACTACGGGGAGTACTGCTGGGACGCCCTCGAACAGGGTGAGGGCATCGACCTGTCCTCGTCGCGCACCGTGCCCGGGTGGCACTCTCCGGTGACCGTCTCCATGGCGTACGAAGGCGAACGCACCATGGTCAGCCACGGGCACGAGCCGCCGCCCGACGGCGGCGCCCCCGCGAGCCCGCCCCAGGCGCGGGCCGCCGTCACGGCCCTCATGCCCGGGGAACGGGCTCCCTGGATCGCGGCGGCCGCCCGGAGCGGTACGCGGATCTTCGCCGACGTCGGCTGGGACGACACGGGCCGCTGGGACCTCGCCGCCCTCCCCGACCTGCGGTACTGCGAGGCGTTCCTGCCCAACGCGGCGGAGGCCATGCGGTACACGGGCACGTCCTGCCCGCGCGCGGCCGCGCGGGCGCTCACCGAGCATGTGCCGCTCGCCGTCGTCACGCTCGGCGCGGAGGGGGCGTACGCGGTGGACGGGCGCACCGGGGAGACGGCGTCCGTGCCCGCCATCGAGGTCGAGGCGCTCGACCCCACCGGGGCGGGGGACGTCTTCGTCGCGGGCTTCGTCACCGGCACGCTCGCCGGGTGGCCGCTGGCCGACCGGCTCGCCTTCGCGGGGCTCACGGCGGCGCTGTCCGTCCAGGAGTTCGGCGGGTCGCTGTCCGCGCCGGGGTGGGCGGAGATCGCCGCGTGGTGGCGGCGCGTGCGGGACGTCGACGGGCAGGACCCCGCCCCTCTGAGCCGCTACACGTTCCTGGAGTCCCTCCTCCCCGAGACGGCCCGAGCCTGGCCCCTCCGCAGAGCGGTCCCCACCATCGGCTTCCGCCGCTCAACCTGACCCACCGCCCCGCCGCTACCGCGCGGCATGACCTTCCGCCCATGGCTGCCCGTCCCGCCGCTATCGCGGCGGCATCTTCCCGCCCGCCCTCCCATGACCTGCTGTTGGTGGGTGGGCGTCTTGAGTGGTTCCGGCCTGTAGTCGCCGACGGTGGGCAACCCCCACCAGGGGCGTCCATCCCGCGTGGGGGTGGAAACGGGCGGGCGGGTGGGAGAGATTCCGCCGCGGTAGCGGCGGGGACCCGCAGCCGCCGACGGTGGGTAACCCCCACCAGGGGCGTCCATCCCGCGTGGGGGTGGAAACGGGCGGGCGGGTGGGAGAGGTACCGCCGCGGTAGCGGCGGGGCCCGCAGGGGTCTGTGGTGGGGCGGGGCGCCGGGGGCTTCGGGTGGTGTGGGGCCGTGGGGGTGTCTGTTTCGGGAGCGGGTGGCGTGGCCGAGCGGAGTCGTTGGGGGGCGCCTGGCGGGCGGGGCCCACCGGGGGGCGCCCTGCGGCAGGGCGGGCTCAAGGCCCCCGGCCAGGAAAAGGTCTTCGAGCTTGTCAGACCCGAGTCGTACCCTGGGCAGTGCACAGGGCGCCCCCGCGGCGATCCCCACGACGAGGAGGATGAGCAGGCCTACAGAGCCGGCCCATGACGCAGACACCTACAGCTCACACCCCCGCGCAGAAGCAGACGCCGAAGCAGTCGCAGACGCAGACGCCGTCCAAGGCGCCCGCGCCCGCAAAGGCCCACTTCACCGTCCCGGCCAAGCACCCCATGGTGACCGTCCTGGGCTCCGGCGACGCACTGCTGCGGGTGATCGAGAAGGCTTTCCCGGCGGCCGACATCCACGTCCGGGGCAATGAGATCAGCGCTGTCGGCGATGCCCGTGAAGTCGCCCTGATCCAGCGCCTGTTCGACGAGATGATGCTGGTGCTCCGCACCGGACAGCCGATGACGGAGGACGCAGTGGAACGCTCGATCGCCATGCTGAGGGCGGATGAGAGAGGGGAGAGCGACGGCGAGGAGACCCCCGCCGAGGTGCTCACGCAGAACATCCTCTCCTCCCGCGGCCGCACGATCCGCCCCAAGACGCTCAACCAGAAGCGGTACGTCGACGCGATCGACAAGCACACGATCGTCTTCGGCATCGGCCCCGCCGGCACCGGCAAGACGTACCTGGCGATGGCCAAGGCGGTCCAGGCCCTGCAGTCCAAGCAGGTCAACAGGATCATCCTGACCCGCCCGGCCGTCGAGGCCGGCGAGCGCCTCGGCTTCCTGCCCGGCACGCTGTACGAGAAGATCGACCCGTACCTGCGCCCGCTGTACGACGCGCTGCACGACATGCTGGACCCGGACTCGATCCCCCGGCTCATGGCGGCCGGCACCATCGAGGTCGCCCCGCTGGCGTACATGCGCGGCCGGACGCTGAACGACGCGTTCATCATCCTGGACGAGGCACAGAACACCAGCCCCGAGCAGATGAAGATGTTCCTCACCCGCCTCGGCTTCGACTCGAAGATCGTGATCACGGGCGACGTGACGCAGGTCGACCTGCCGAACGGCACGAAGTCGGGCCTGCGCCAGGTCCAGGACATCCTGGAGGGCGTCGAGGACGTGCACTTCTCGCGGCTCACGTCCCACGATGTCGTACGGCACAAGCTGGTCGGCCGTATCGTCGACGCGTACGAGAAGTACGACAGCGAGAACGGTACGGAGAACGGCTCCCACAAGAGCCGGTCCAGAGGGAAGTAGAAGAACCAGCGCCATGGCGATCGACGTCAACAACGAATCCGGCACCGAGGTCGACGAGCAGGCGATCCTCGACATCGCCCGCTACGCGCTCGCGCGGATGCGGATCCACCCGCTGTCGGAGCTCTCGGTGATCGTCGTGGACGCCGACGCCATGGAGCAGCTGCACGTCCAGTGGATGGACCTGCCGGGCCCCACGGACGTGATGTCGTTCCCGATGGACGAGCTCAGGCCGCCCATGAAGGACGACGAGGAGCCCCCGCAGGGGCTGCTCGGCGACATCGTGCTCTGCCCCGAGGTCGCGCAGAAGCAGGGCCAGGAGGCGCCCACGCAGCACTCCATGGACGAGGAGCTCCAGCTCCTGACCGTCCACGGAGTGCTGCACCTGCTCGGGTACGACCACGAGGAGCCGGACGAGAAGGCCGAGATGTTCGGCCTGCAGGCCGCGATCGTCGACGGCTGGCGCGCCGAGCAGGGCCTGACAGGCCCGTCCCCGGCCCCCACGGTCTCGTAGTCCCATGTCCGTGCAGATCGTCGCCGGGGCGATCGCCCTGGTCGTGGTGGCTTGGCTCGCCGCGTGCGCCGAGGCGGGCCTCGCCCGGGTCTCCAGCTTCCGCGCCGAGGAGGCCGTGCGCTCCGGGCGCCGCGGCAGCGCGAAGCTCGCGCAGGTCGCCGCCGACCCGACCCGCTATCTCAACGTCGCCCTCCTGGTGCGGGTCGGCTGCGAGATGGCGGCCGCGGCCCTCGTCACGTACGCGTGCCTCCAGGAGTTCGACGCGACCTGGGAGGCCCTGGCCGTCGCCATCGGCGTCATGGTCCTCGTCTCGTACGTCGCGGTCGGCGTCTCCCCGCGCACCATCGGCCGCCAGCACCCGCTGAACACGGCGACGGCCGCCGCGTACGTGCTCCTGCCGCTGGCCCGCGTCATGGGCCCGATCCCGCCCCTGCTCATCCTCATCGGCAACGCGCTGACGCCCGGCAAGGGCTTCCGTCGCGGCCCGTTCGCCTCCGAGGCCGAGCTGCGCGCGATGGTCGACCTCGCCGAGAAGGAGTCCCTGATCGAGGACGACGAGCGCCGCATGGTGCACTCCGTCTTCGAGCTCGGCGACACCCTCGTACGCGAAGTGATGGTCCCGCGCACGGACCTGATCTCCATCGAGCGCTACAAGACCATCCGGCAGGCCCTCACGCTCGCGCTGCGCTCCGGCTTCTCGCGGATCCCGGTGACCGGCGAGAGCGAGGACGACGTCGTCGGCATCGTCTACCTCAAGGACCTCGCCCGCAAGACGCACATCAACCGCGACGCGGAGAACGAACTGGTGTCGACGGCCATGCGGCCCGCGACGTTCGTGCCGGACACGAAGAACGCGGGCGACCTGCTGCGGGAGATGCAGCAGGAGCGCAACCACGTCGCCGTCGTCATCGACGAGTACGGCGGCACGGCCGGGATCGTCACCATCGAGGACATCCTGGAGGAGATCGTCGGCGAGATCACCGACGAGTACGACCGCGAGCTGCCGCCGGTGGAGGAGCTTGAGGGCGGCGCCCGCCGCGTCACGGCCCGGCTCGACATCGGCGACCTGGGGGAGCTGTACGGCCTGGAGGCGTACGACGACGAGGACGTCGAGACCGTCGGCGGACTGCTCGCCAAGGAGCTCGGCCGGGTGCCCATCGCGGGTGCGTCGGCCGTGGTCACCCTGCCCGACGGGCGGGCGCTCAGGCTGACCGCGGAGGCGGCGTCCGGGCGGCGGAACAAGATCGTGACGGTGCTCGTGGAGCCGGTCGCGCCCGGTGGGGCGGGGGCCGGTTCCGGGGAGGAGGCCCGGGGATGACGCCACAGGAGCTGCGGGAGTTCTGCCTGTCGTTCAACGACGTGGTCGAGGAGTTCCCGTTCCGGCCGGAGACCAGCGTCTTCAAGGTGGCCGGGAAGATGTTCGCGCTCACCACGCTCGAGGCCGAGCCGCTGACGGTGAACCTGAAGTGCGAGCCGGAGATCGCCCTCCAGCTGAGGGCGGTCCACCCCGAGATCGTGCCGGGGTGGCACATGAACAAGCGGCACTGGAACACGGTGACGGTGGACGCGGGCCTCCCGGACCAGCAGGTGAGGGAGCTCATCGAGGACTCGTACGACCTGGTGGTGGCCGGTCTGCCGCGGGCGGACCGGCTGCGGCTCGACCGCCCCTGACGGGCCGGTGACAGGACGGTGAGAAGAAGGGCGGCCCCCGGAAGGCGGGCCGCCCTTCTGTCGTCGACACGCCCTAGGCGCGCCGCCGCAGGCCCACGGCCACCAGGAGCCCCGTCAGGAGGACCAGGCCCGCGTCGAGGGCGAGCACGGTCCGCGTGCCCGACAGGCTGTCCCCGGTCGTGGCGAGGACGCCGAGCAGGGGGATGCCGATGGTGATGCCCACCTGCTGGGTGGACGTGACCAGGCCGGTCGCGAGGCCCTGCTCCTCGTCGGGGACGCCCGACGTGACCGTGACGCCGTAACTGACGATCGCGCCGAGGTGGAACATGCTGGCCACCGACACGGCGACCGTCGCGAGCCACACCGACCACATGCCCTCGCCGACGGCGACCATCGCCGCCACGAACAGGCCCTGCCCGAACAGCGCGCCGACGAGCGTGCGGCGTGGCCCGAACCGCCCGATGGCCTTCGGCGCGAGCACGCCCGCGAGCACCGAAAGCACGCCCTGCACGCCGAACACCAGGCCCGTCTGGAACGCGGACAGGTCGAGGACGTCCTGGAAGTAGAGCGTCAGGACGAAGACGACCGTCGACATCATCGAGAAGGTGACCAGGCCGCCCAGGTTGCCCCACGCCACGGTGCGGCGCCGCAGCATCGGCAGGGAGACCAGGGGCGCGGCGGCGCGCGACTCGACGTAGCCGAAGAGCGCGAGGAGCACGAGGCCCGCGACGAGCGTGACGAGCACGTCGGCGCCGCCGAAGCCGCGCTCGGCGGCCGTGGAGAGGGCGTAGATCAGGGACAGCAGGCCGCCGGTGACGGTCACGGCGCCGGGGATGTCCAGGCGCGGCCGCTCCGGGGTGCGGGACTCGGGCAGCAGGCCGGGGGCCAGCGGCAGCACGAGCAGCGCGAAGACGGTGAGGAGCCCCATCGTGGAGCGCCAGCCGAGCGTGTCGGTGAGGACGCCGCCGAGCACCATGCCGATGGTGAAGCCGAGCGAGAGCAGCGTGCCGGAGATGCCGAGCGCCCGGTCGCGCTGCGGGCCCTCGGGGAAGGTGGTGGTGAGCAGCGACATCCCGGTCGGCACGATCGCGGCGGCGCCCACGCCCTGCAGGGCGCGCCCGGCGAGGAACGACGCCGGGTCCCAGGCGAGCGTGGCGAGCAGCGAGGCCGCGCCGAACAGCGCGAGCCCGCCGAGGAACAGCCTGCGCCGCCCGAACAGGTCGCCCATCCGCCCGAAGAGCAGCAGGAAGCCGCCGGACGGCAGCGCGAAGGCGGTGACCGCCCACTGCAGCGCGGCGTGGCTCATCCCGAGGTCCTCGCCGAGCACGGGCAGCGCGACGTTCAGTACGGAGAAGTCGAGCGCGACCATGAACTGCGCGGCGCACAGCACGAACAGGACGAGCTTGTCGCGGGACGTGAGCTTGGGGGCCCCGGCCGGGGCCGGGTCGAGGGGAGTGGTGGGGATGGTGGTGGGAGCGGAGGTGTCTATCGACATGGTCAAGAGCCTCCGTCGGCCGGAATAGCCGTGGGGAGCCGGTACTTATCCTGGTGGTGCGACCACCAGACACGACGGCGGGCGGATGACGGGGATGACAGGGGGAGCGGTGACCGGTCAGGCCGGGGAGCGGTTCGACGGGGCGAAGGCGCGGCGCCGGAGCGAGCTGCGGGACTTCCTGATGAGCCGGCGGGCCCGGGTAAGACCGGCCGATGCGGGGCTTCCGGAGGGCGGGCGGCGGCGTACGCCGGGGCTGCGGCGCGAGGAGGTCGCGGTGCTCGCGGGCGTCGGCGCGTCCTGGTACCAGTGGCTGGAGCAGGGCCGGGACATCTCCGTGTCGCCGCAGGTCCTGGACTCCGTGGCGCGCGTGCTGAAGCTGTCGGGCGCCGAGCGCCGCCATCTGTACGTGCTCGCGGGCCTCAACCCGCCCGCGCCGCAGGCCGAGGAGAGCGCGGCGGACATGAGCGAGGGCCTGCGCCGCCTGATCGACACGTGGATGCCGTACCCGGCGGTCATCATGGACCGCTACTACAACAGCGTCCTGTACAACGACGCGGCCGCGATGGTCCTCGGCATGCGCCCCGAGACCACGCAGAACTGCATCCTCGACTTCTTCACCGACCCCATCTACCGCTCCCGCAGCGTGCGGTGGGAGGAGAACGCGGCGACGCTCGTCGCCCAGTTCCGCGCGGCCTGCTCCGAGCATCCCGGGGACGAGGGCTTCCAGGAGGTCATCGCCCGGCTGCACGCCACGAGCGCGGAGTTCACGGCGCTGTGGGAGCAGCAGGACATCCAGCCCGCGGGCCAGACGCACAAGGAGATCGACCACCCGCTGGCGGGCGTCCTGCACGTGGAGGCGACGGCCCTGCGGGTGCCCGCGCGGCCCGACCTGACGATCGTCCTGCACACGCCGCTGCCGCTGGCCGACACGGCCGCGAAGCTGGAGTGGCTGGCCTCCCCCGAGGCCCGCCGCGGCTCGATGTACCAGGTGGCCGGCTGAGCCCCGGGCCCGCGGCCCGCCCGCGTCGGCCGCTCCTTATGCTCGTGCCATGACTGAGCGCACCGACCTCGGCCCCGAGGACCAGAAGATCGTCACCCTCGCCCGTTCGGCCCGGGCCCGCAACGGCGTGCCCGAGGGGGCGGCGGTGCGGGACGAGACGGGGCGCACGTATGTCGCCGGGACGGTCGCGCTGGACTCGCTGCGGCTTTCCGCGCTGCGGACGGCGGTGGCGATGGCGGTGGCGTCGGGGGCGGAGTCGCTTGAGGCGGCGGCGGTGGTGTCCGGGGCGGGGGCGCTGGTCGCTGAGGACTTGGCGGCGGTACGGGACCTCGGCGGGGCCGGCACCCCGGTGTACCTGGCGGGGCCGGACGGGGTGGTACGGGACGTGACCGAGACGGGCTGATCCCTGCCGGGGGCCTCCCCAACCCCGCCCCTTCCCGAAACTAGGGGCTCCGCCCCTAGGACCCCTTC
>NZ_JBHYJH010000126.1:0-29347 GCF_042740445.1 Streptomyces sp. NPDC059003
GGAGGGGCCACAGCCGTGCCGTCTCAGAAGTGCGCGAGGACCTGCCGCACCGGCTGTCCCAGCGCGTCGCCGAGGGCCGTGAGCTCCTCGGCGGTGAACCGGTCCCTGCCGGGGTTCCAGACGGCGATCTCGAAGCGGGCGAACGCGCACGGCCAGTGGAAGTCGAGGGCGTCCAGGGAGGTGTCGGCGCCGCAGCACGGGGCGCGGACGGCGAGGTCGGCCAGGCCGTCGTCCGCCCGCGCCGCGACGAACTCCGCCCACCACGCGCGGTCGATCGCCGCGCCGCAGCGCGGGCAGCCGATCCGCTCCAGGTTCTCGCCGCAGTCCACGACGGCGATCGCGTCGTGCCAGGTGACGTCGATCTCGGCGGCGTCGCCCCGGTCCGGGTCCTCGACCAGGGCGCCGACCAGGGCCGTGGTGCGCTCGGCGGCCTCCTCGTCCGGCTGCCAGCGCGGGTCGGCGGGGACGACCGACAGGACGTCGTCGCTCACGGGAACCCCCGGGTCAGGTGTCGTGGCGGGCCCGGCTCGGCTGGACCCGCTTGGGCTCGCCCGGCATCTTCGGGTACTCGGGCGGGTACGGCAGGTCGCCGAGCCCGCGCTCCTTCTCGTCGCGCTCGGCGAGGTCGAGCAGCGGCTCCAGCGAGAACGCGTGCCCGTCCATGTCCTGGTGTACGTCGCCGACCTCGGCGAAGCGCGCGGGCATCGTACCGAGGTCGAAGTCGCGCGGCACGGCGTCGTCGAGCTCGTCCCAGCGCAGGGGCGCGGAGACGGGGGCGTGCGGGCGGGCGCGGACCGAGTAGGCGGAGGCGATGGTGCGGTCCCGGGCGGTCTGGTTGAAGTCGACGAAGATCCGCTCGCCGCGCTCCTCCTTCCACCAGGCCGTCGTCACCGCGTCCGGCATGCGCCGCTCCAGGGCGCGGCCGCAGGCGATCGCGGCGCGGCGGACCTCCACGAACGTCCAGCGCGGCTCGATCGGCACGAAGACGTGGATGCCGCGTCCGCCGGACGTCTTGGGCCAGCCGCGCAGGCCGAACTCGTCCAGGACGGACCGGAGTTCGTGGGCGGCGCGGACAGCGTCGGCGTAGTCCGTGCCGGGCTGCGGGTCGAGGTCGATGCGCAGCTCGTCGGGGTGGTCGGGGTCGGTGCGGCGCACGGGCCAGGGGTGGAAGGTGAGCGTGCCGTACTGGGCCGCCCACACGACCGCGGCGACCTCCGTGGGGCAGATCTCGTCGGCGGTGCGGCCGCTGGGGAAGGTGATGGTGCCGGTCGGGATCCAGTCGGGCAGGTTCTTCGGGGCGCGCTTCTGGTAGAAGGACTCGCCGGTGACGCCCTCCGGGTAGCGCTCCAGGGTCGTGGGCCGGTCGCGCAGGGCCCGCACGATGCCGTCGCCGACGGCGATGAAGTACTCGGCCAGGTCCCGCTTGGTGAAGCCGCTCTCCGGGAACAGCACGCGGTCGGGGCTGGAGAGCCGCACCGTCCGCTCCCCGGCCGTGAGCTCCACCGCCGCGCCCGCACCCATGCGAGCCACGGTAGAGGGGTGGGCCGAAGGGCGCATATCGGGCGCGATGTTGATCAAGGACGTTCGAGCCGCATAAGGTCCCCACGTCCGTCATGTACAGGCAAAGGAGTACGGCGCGTGCGCAGCCGCAGGACCGTCCGGGCCGTGGCCACGGCCACGCTCGCCCTTGCCGTGACCGCCTGCACGCCGGGCGGGGACGACGACGCGTCTCCCTCCCCCACACGCCGGGCCGCCTCACCCACCGCTCCCGCCGGGCCCCCGCCCGCGGGCCTGAAGCAGGTCGAGCCGCTGCCCCTGCGCGGCGCCGCGCTCGAAGAGCTGGACTCCTCGCTGTCCGACGCGCCCCGGCACCCGCTCGGCGAGGCCCGCATCGGCACCACCCGCGTCATCGCCTACCTCGAAGGCAAGAAGTGCGGGGTCCTGATGACCGGCCCGCGCGACCAGTTCCTGCAGGGCATGACCGAGGCGCGACCGAAGGACGGCACCGACGAGGGCGCGGACGTCGCGGAGCTCCCCGCGGGGCCGTACACCGTCTCATCCGCCCAGAGCAGCGACCCCACCACCTGGCTGGAGCTGTCGTGCGGGCGCAACGCCATGGTCATCGAGTACGAGATCGGCAAGCCCGCGCGCATCACGGGCGTGGCGGGCGCGGTCACGACGGCGCAGTCCCGCGACGCCCGGACCTCGTACTTGGTGATCGGCCCCGCATCCGTCCGCAACCAGGTCCGCAAGGCCCTCCCCCGGTCCTGACCTGGCCCTTCGGCGTGCCGCACAGGAAGCGGACCGCACGGACCGCTCCTAGAGTCGGATCATGGACCTGCCGGTGATGCCGCCCGTGAAGCCGATGCTCGCCAAGTCCGTGGCGAAGATCCCGCCCGGCATGCAGTACGAGGCGAAGTGGGACGGCTTCCGGGCCGTCGTCTTCCGGGACGGGGACGAGATCGAGATCGGCAGCCGCGGCACGAAGCCGCTCACCCGCTACTTCCCCGAGCTCGTCGCGGCGCTGCGCGAGCGCCTGCCGCGGCGGTGCGTCCTGGACGGCGAGATCGTCATCGCCCGTGACGGCCGGCTCGACTTCGACGCCCTCACCGAGCGCATCCACCCGGCGGACTCCCGGGTGCGGCTGCTCGCCGAGCGGACACCGGCGTCGTACGTCGCGTTCGACCTGCTCGCGCTCTTCGACGAGGCGCTCCTCGACGTGCCGCTGAGCGACCGCCGCCGGCTCCTGGCCAAGGCCCTCGAGGAGGTCACCGCGCCGGTCCACCTGGCGCCGATGACCCTCGACCAGGACGAGGCGCGGCGGTGGTTCGAGCAGTACGAGGGCGCCGGGCTCGACGGGGTCGTCGCCAAACCGCTCGACCTGCGGTACCGCCAGAACGAGCGCCTCATGTTCAAGATCAAGCACGAGCGGACGGCGGACTGCGTGGTCGCGGGCTTCCGCTTCCACAAGAGCGGCCCGGTGGTCGGCTCGCTGCTGCTCGGCCTGTACGACGACGGGGGCGCGCTGCAGCACGTCGGGGTGTGCGCGGCGTTCTCCATGAAGCGGCGCGAAGAGCTTATGGCGGAACTCGCGCCGCTCCGGATGGAGTCCGCGGCGGGGCACCCCTGGGCCGCGTGGACCGACGAGGCCGCGCACGAGAGCGCGCGCCTTCCGGGGGCGGTGAACCGGTGGTCGGGCAAGAAGGACCTCACGTGGGAGCCGTTGCGGCCGGAGCGGGTGTGTGAGGTGGCCTACGACCACATGGAGAACGGGGTGCGGTTCCGGCACACGGCCCAGTTCCGCGCGTGGCGCCCGGACCGCACGCCCGACTCCTGCACGTACGCCCAACTGGACACCCCTCCGGCCTACGACCTCACGACGGCCCTGGGCTCACCCCCGACCCCCTGACCCCAGACACCCCCGCCAACGCAACAACAGCACCCGCCACCCACAGCCCCACGCACAGGCCCCGCCACCCACACAGCCCGCCACCCTTGCACACAGGCCCCACCACCCACACGACCTGCCGCCCCTACGCACAGGCCCCACTACCCACACGACCTGCCGTCCCAACCCACAGGCCCCACCACCCACACGACCTGCCGTCCCAACCCACAGGCCCCACCACCCACACGACCCACCACCCCAACCCACAGACCCCACCATCCACACGACCCACCACCCCTACGCACAGGCCTCGCCGCCCACGTGACCCACGTCCCCACGCGCAGGCCCCACCGCCCACACCACCCCACATGACCCACCGCCCCTGCGCACAGGTACCGCCGCTAACGCGGCGGCTTCACCCCGCCCGCCCACCCACTACCCACCCCCGGGCCGCACCCGCCGACGGCGGGTCACCCCCACGAGAGGCGCCCGCCCCGCGTGAAGGTGGAAACGGGCGGGCGGGTGGGAGACAAAAGCCGCGCGCAGCGCGGCGCACCACCGGCAGACGCCAACGACGAGCGACCCCCACAAGAGGCGCCCACCGCGCGTGAGGGTGGAAACGGGCGGGCGGGCGGGAGATCCCCCGGAGGCGAAATCCGGCCAACGTACACCCACACCTTCCGACCCCCCGCCCACCCCTATACGCTCCGCCCCCGACACCGAGTTACCACCGGTAAAGGGGACGACACATGGGCCACCCAGAACCACCCGGCAGCACACGCAGAGCATTCGTCACCGCGACAGCCGGAAGTGCGGCAGCCCTGAGCCTCGCCACCCTGACGACCACGGGCACCGCCACCGCCCACGCAGCCGAGCGCCCCACCGCGGCCGAGAGCCCCACCCCCCGCCAAACGGTCGCCGTCCTCGGCGGCGGCGTCGCGGGCCTGACGGCCGCCCACGAGCTGGCCGAGCGCGGCTTCGCCGTCACGGTCTACGAGCGCCGCGCACTGGGCGGCAAGGCCCGCAGTTTCGACGTACCGGACAGCGCGAAGGGCGGCCGCAAACCGCTGCCCGCCGAGCACGGCTTCCGCTTCATCCCGGGGATCTATCACAACCTCCCGGACACGATGCGCCGCATCCCCTTCCCCGGCAACAAGAACGGCGTCTGGGACAACCTCGTCGCCCCGCCGGAGATGAGCTTCGCCCGCGCCGGCGGGCGCGAGGACATCCGCCTGCCCATCCCCGGCCGGGACGGCAAGCCGGCCGACCTCTCCCCGGAGGACATCGCCCGCGCGCTCACCGCGTTCCTGGACACCGCGTTCAGCATCCCGGCGAACGAGATCGCGTACTTCGTGAACCGCGCCTTGGTCTTCCTCACGAGCTGCGACGAGCGGCGCGACGACCAGTGGGAGGCCACCCCCTGGTGGGAGTTCGTGCGCGCCGAGGAGATGTCGAAGGACTACCAGCGCATCCTCGCGATCGGCGTCACCCGCAACATCGTGGCCACGAAGGCCGAGGTGGCCAGCACCCGCACGGTCGGCACGCTCGGCGAGGCCTTCGTGTTCAACGCGCTCGGCCGGGGCGCGGACGGCCCGCCGGACCGGATCCTGAACGCGCCCACCAACGAGGCGTGGATCGACCCGTGGGTGGCCCATCTGAAGGCGCTCGGCGTGGAGTTCCGCATCGGCTGGACGGTGCGCGAGGTCGCGTACGGCGAGGGGCGCGTCGCCAAGACGGTGATCGAGGACCCGCAGGGCACCCGGCACGACATCACGGCCGACCACTACGTCCAGGCCATGCCGGTGGAGCACGCCCGCAGGACCTGGGGCGCGCGGCTCAAGGCGGCCGACCCGCAGCTGGCGCGGTGCGACAAGCTGCGGACGGACTGGATGACGGGCATCCAGTTCTATCTGACGGAGCGCCCGAAGGTCGTCGACGGACACTTCAACTGCATCGACTCCCCCTGGTCGCTGACGGGGATCGCGCAGGCGTCGCACTGGAAGGGCCGTGACTTCCCCGCCGACTACGGCGACGGCACCGCCGTGGACTGTCTGTCGGTGGACGTCTCCGAGTGGGACAAGCCGGGGATCCTGTACGGCAAGACGGCCAAGAAGTGCACGCGCGACGAGGTGGCGCGCGAGGTGTGGGCGCAGCTGAAGGCCTCCCTGAACGACACCGGCAAGACGGTGCTCAGCGACGCGATGCTGCACGCGTGGATCCTCGACCCGGGCGTGGACGGCATCGGCGGCCCGAACCCGACGAACGACGACGAGCTCCTCATCCACCCGGTGGGCACCCTGCACAACCGCCCGTCCGCGGAGACGAAGATCCCCAACCTCTTCCTCGCGGGCGACTACGTGGCCGTGGACATCGACCTGGCCACCATGGAGGGCGCCAACGCCGCCGCCCGCCAGGCGGTCAACGCCCTGCTCGACCGGGTGGGTTCGGAGCACAAGCGGTGCGAGGTGACGCCGCTGTACCGCGCCCCGGAGCTGGCTCTCCTCAAGCGCCACGACCGCACCCGCTACCGGCTCGGCCTGCCGAACGCCCTCGACTTCGGCTGACACCCGGGCACCCGGGCTGAGATCCGGCCGGTCCGGGTACACCCCCGGCATGGAGCGGCGACAGACACGGGCGGGACGCGGGATGCGGACGACACGGGCGTGGCGAGCGGCAGTCGTGGGGGCGGCGCTCGCCGCGCTCGTGCCCGGCTGCACCTTGGAGGACCGGTCGGGCGGCGCGGACGGGGAGGGCGCCACGGACGAGGGCCGCGTACTCGCCGTGAAGGTCGACAACGTCGGCCCCGCGCGCCCGCAGACGGGCCTGGAGGCGGCGGACGTCGTGTACGTGGAGCGGGTGGAGGCCGGGCTCAGCCGGCTGCTCGCCCTGTACGCGCGGCGACTTCCGCCGGTGGTCGGGCCCGTGCGCAGCGCCCGTGAGACGGATCTGGAGCTGCTTCGCCAGTTCGACCGGCCGGCGCTCGCGTTCTCCGGGGCGCAGTCGAAGCTGCTCCCGCTGATCGACGGCGCCCCGCTGCGCCCGCTGCCGCCCGGGAAGGCCCCCGGCAGGGCGTACTTCCGCGACGGGGCGAGGCCCGCGCCGCACAACCTCTATCTGCGCCCCGGGGACCTGGGCGCGCGGACGGACGCGAGCGGTCTGGAGAGCACGGGCTTCCGGTTCGGGCAGCGCCCGGCGGGCGGGGCGCCCGAGACCCGGCGCACGGTCCGCTTCCCGTCGGCGAGCTTCACCTTCACCTGGGTCGAGTACGAGGGCCGCTGGCACATCGCGATGGACGGCACCCCGGCCCGCACCGCGTCCGGCGCCGCGCTCACCGCGGCGACGGTCGTGATCCAGCGCGTCGACATCCGTGACTCGCGCTTCCACGACCGCTCGGGCAACGCGTCGCCGCTCACCCGTACCGTGGGCTCGGGCACCGCGCGGGTCCTGCGGGACGGCCGGTCCTACGAGGCGCGGTGGCGGCGCGGGACCGCGCGGGACGGCACGGAGTTCACCACGCCGAAGGGCGGGCCGCTCAGGTTCGCGCGCGGCCCGGTGTGGGTGGTGTTCACGAAGGCGTGACGGGGTCCGGCAGCGGGTTGCGCAGGTGCTCGGCCGCGTCCGCGACCCGCTGCATCAGGTCGAGGAACACCGCCCGTTCGTCGCCGCTGAGCGGCCCCAGGAAGACCTGGTTCATCCGGGCCGTGCGCACGGTCAGCTTGCGGTGCACCTGCCGGCCCTCGGCGGTGAGCCGCAGCAGCGACCGGCGGCCGTCCTGCGGGTCGCGGACCTTGTCGATGAGCCCGCGGCGGCTGAGGCGGCTGATGACCTCGGCGATGGTGGAGCGGTCGAGGCCGACCCGCTCGCCCACGCCGCGCTGGTCCAGGCCCGGCTCGGCCACCAGGGAGTTGAGGACGGCGAACTGGGGCGAGGTGGTCTCCTCCGAGACCATCGTGGTCCACAGCAGGTGGTGCGCCTGCTGGAGACGCCGGGCCAGGTGCCCGGGGTGGGTGGTCAGGTCCACCGCGGCCATGGCGGCTCCTCACGCTGGTGCTGTCGTGGGTGCACCGTAGGGGATGCACAGTAGTTGGTGCACTGAACAGTACCTGGCCCGAGGCTCCCTTGACGCGCCCGACAGGCGGTGGCAGCGTGGGCAGCAGTTCACAGGGATGACGCGCAGACGCAGGCATAAATAGTCAGTGCGCTGAGCATTATGCGGCGCGGAGATGAGGCTGGCCCGGATGGACAAGGTGATCGCCACGGCCGCGGAAGCGGTGGCCGACGTGGGGGACGGCGCTTCCCTCGCGGTCGGTGGCTTCGGACTCAGCGGCGTACCGAACGTCCTGATCGACGCGCTGCACCGGCGGGGCGTCACGGGTCTGCGCGTGGTGTCGAACAACTGCGGCGCGCTCGGCACGGGGCTGGCGGTGCTGCTCGCGGCGGGCCGTCTCGCGCGGGTGACCGGCTCGTACGTCGGCGCCAACAAGGAGTTCGCGCGCGCCTATCTCGCCGGTGAGCTCGAGGTCGAGCTGATCCCGCAGGGCACGCTCGCCGAGCGCCTGCGGGCCGGCGGCTGCGGCATCCCCGCCTTCTACACCCCGGCCGGGGTGGGCACACAGGTCGCCGACGGCGGCCTGCCGTGGCGGTACGACGGCGCGGGCGGCGTCGCCCTCGCCTCGCCGCCCAAGGAGGTACGGGAGTTCGACGGCGTACCGCACGTCCTGGAGCGGGGCATCCGCACCGACTTCGCGCTGGTACGGGCCGCGCGGGGCGACCGGCACGGCAACCTGGTGTTCGCCAAGGCGAGCCGGAACTTCAACCCCCTCGCCGCGATGGCGGGAAGCGTCACGGTCGCGGAGGTGGAGGAGCTGGTCGAACCGGGCGCCATCGACCCGGACGCCGTGCACCTGCCCGGCATCTTCGTGCAGCGGGTCGTGGCCCTCAGCCCCGCCGAGGCCGCCGACAAGCGCGTCGAGAAGCGGACGGTGAGCTCCTGATGGCCTGGACCCGCGAGCAGGTGGCCGCCCGCGCGGCACGCGAGCTGAGGGACGGCCAGTACGTGAACCTCGGCATCGGCCTGCCCACGCTGATTCCCAACCACCTCCCGCCGGGCGTGGAGGTCGTCATCGCGTCCGAGAACGGCGTCCTCGGCGTCGGCCCCTATCCGGCGGCCGACGCGGTGGACCCGGACCTGATCAACGCGGGCAAGGAGACGGTGACGGTCCTTCCCGGGGCCGCGTACGTCGACTCGGCCCTGTCCTTCGGGATGATCCGCGGCGGCCGCATCGACGTCGCCGTGCTCGGCGCGATGCAGGTCTCCGCGCGCGGGGACCTCGCCAACTGGGCGGTCCCCGGGCGGCTCGTCACCGGCATCGGCGGCGCGATGGACCTGGTGCACGGCGCCCGCCGGGTCGTCGTGACGATGACGCACACCGCCAAGGACGGCACGCCCAAGCTCGTCGAGGAGTGCGACCTGCCGCTGACGGGACGCCGCTGCGTGCACCGCGTCGTCACGGACCTCGGGGTGCTCGACGTCACCGAGGACGGCTTCGAACTGATCGAGTGCGCGCCGGGAGTCGACGCCCCCGAGATCGTCGCCAGGACGGCGGCGAAGGTGCGGATGCCCGACGTCCCGGGCCGCGAGCCAAGGAGGAACAGCCGCACATGACGAACTTCCCCCCTCCCTTCCCTCCGCCCGACCACCCCAGCCGGCAACGGACGGTCATCGCCGCCGAGCCCGACCCACCCGGGGCCGCCCGATCCGGAACCACGGCCGCCGCCCCGCCGCGGCACCCCGCCCACTCCTACCCGCCCTACCGCAGCAGCGAGCTCCGCCTCCCCCGGCACCCCGCCGTGCCGGTCCTCGATCCGGAGGCGGTGGAGCTGACCGGGCCCGTCTTCGGCGTCACGGACGTCGCCGTCGTCGACAGCGACCTGACGAGCCAGCACGCGGGCGAGCCGATCGGCGAGCGCATCACCGTCTCGGGCCGGGTCACGGACCGCCAGGGGCGGCCGGTGCGCGGCCAGTTGGTGGAGCTGTGGCAGGCCAACGCGGCGGGCCGGTACGCCCACCGCCTCGACCGGCATCCGGCGCCGCTCGACCCGAACTTCACGGGCTTCGGCCGCTGCCTCACCGACGACTCCGGCGCGTACGCGTTCACGACCATCAGGCCCGGCGCCTATCCGTGGCGCAACCACGCCAACGCGTGGCGCCCCGCGCACCTGCACTTCTCCGTCTTCGGCACGGCGTTCGCGCAGCGCCTGGTGACGCAGATGTACTTCCCCGGCGACCCGCTCCTGGCGTACGACCCGGTGCTGGGCGCCGTCACCGACGCGGCGGCGCGGGCCCGGCTCGTGTCGGCGTACGACCACGACCTGACCGTCCCCGAGCGGTCGCTCGGCTACCGCTGGGACATCGTCCTCGACGGCCCGTCCGCCACCCCCTTCGAGGAAGGTGCCGCCCGGTGAACACCCACGCCCCCACTCCCTCGCAGACGATCGGCCCCTTCTACGGCCACGCCCTGCCCTTCCCCCGCGGCGGCGACGTGGCGCCGGCCGGGCACCCCGCCGCGGTCGCGCTCCACGGCTACTTGTACGACGGTTCGGGAAGTCCCGTACCGGACGCCCTCGTCGAGACCTGGCAGTCGGCGCCGGACGGTTCGTGTGCGGGCGCGCCCGGGTCGCTGCGGCGCGACCCGGCCACCGGCAGGGCGGCCGGGCGCGACGGCGTCACGTTCACGGGCTTCGGCCGCGTCGCGACGGACGGCGACGGGCACTGGGCGTTCCGGACGCTCCTGCCGGGGGGTGTGCCGTACATCGCGCTCGCCGTCTTCGCCCGCGGCCTCCTGTCGCACCTGCGCACGCGCGCGTACGTGACGGACGCCGCCGACGACCCGCTGCTCGCCGCGCTGCCCCCGGAGCGCCGGGCGACGCTCCTCGCCCGGCCGGGCCCCGACCGCACGTACCGCTTCGACATCCGCCTCCAGGGGGAGGGCGAAACGGTGTTCCTGGAGTTCCCGTGACCGCGGTTCCTGGAGTACCCGTGAACGCGCCTGACGTTGCCGGGGTTCCGTCGGCGGCGGGCGGGTTCGACAGCGGCCTCCTCGCGCCCGGCCGCGCGGGTTCGGCCGCCGAGCGGGCGACGGGCGACCCAGCCTTCCTCCAGGCCATGCTGGACGCCGAAGCGGCCCTGACGCGGGCGCAGGCGGCCGTGGGCATGGCGCCGCGCGAGGCCGCGGCGGCGGTCAGCGATGCCGCCGACGCGCACCGCTTCGACCTGCGTGATCTGGCGGTACGCGCGCGTGGCGGTGGAAATCCGGTGATCCCGCTGGTGGCGGACCTGACGGCGGCCGTGCCCGGACACGCGGCGCCGTATGTGCACCGGGGCGCGACCAGCCAGGACGTCCTCGACACGGCGACCATGCTGGTCGCGGCCCGCACCCTGGACCTGATCCTGCGGGACCTCGCCCGCGCGGAACACCAGTGGGCGCGGCTTGCGGCGGCCCACCGCGACACCCCCATGCCGGGCCGCACGCTCACCCAGCACGCGGCTCCCACCACGTTCGGCCTGAAGGCGGCCGGGTGGCGGTCCCTGGTCCTGGACGCCCGCGACCGGCTCACGCGGGTGCGGGATTCGCTGCCGGTGCAGCTGGGCGGGGCGGTGGGGACGCTGGCGGCGTTCGACGCGTACGGGGTCCTGGGGGCGGACGGCCCTGGCGGTGGGGGTGGCGTCGGGCACGGGGCCGGCGGTGGGCCTGGAGTCGGGCACGGGCCCGGCGGTGGGGCCGGCGTCGGGCTTGGGCTCGTCGCCGCCTACGCGCGGGAGCTGGGTCTGGCCGAGCCGCTGCTCCCCTGGCACACCCTCCGTACGCCCGTCGCCGACCTCGCCGCCGCGCTCGCCTTCACCGCCGGGGCGCTCGGCAAGGCCGCCGTCGACGTGCTCACGCTGTCCCGTACGGAGATCGGGGAGGTCTCCGAAGGCGCGGGCGGCGGCTCCTCGGCGATGCCCCACAAGGCGAACCCGGTCCGCGCCACGCTCGTCGCCGCCGCGGCCCGCCGCGCACCCGCGGCGGCCGCGACGCTGCACGCCTCCCTCGCCGCCGACGACGAACGCCCTCCGGGCGCCTGGCACGCCGAGTGGGAGCCGCTGCGCGACCTGCTCCGCCTCACCGGTGGCGCGGCCCGCGACACGGCGGAACTGAGCGCGGGACTCCGCGTCCACGCGCGCGTGATGCATGAACACCTGGGGCTGACCGGTGGGTTGATCGTCTCGGAGCAGCTGGTCGCGAGGCTGACGCCGGTGGTGGGGCGGGCGCGGGCCGTGGAGGTGGTGGGAATGCTGGTGCGCCGGGTGAGGGCGGGAGACGGGACGCTGGGGGATCCTGACACCTGGGAGGGCCTCAACCCGGAGGAACGGGCCGCGCTGAAGGAGCTCCAGGCTTCTGGGGACCGCACGGAACCGGCCGACGCCGCCCGCTGGACCGGCTCCGCCGGAGTCCTCACCGACCGCGCCCTGGAGCGGAGGTGAACAGTCTGCTCAGCCACCGCGAGGACGGCCCCGGCAGCGCCGCCGCCCCGCTCCTCCTCGGCCCCTCGCTCGGCACCTCCACGGCCCTGTGGGACGCCGTCACGCCCCGCCTGGCCGCCGCCCACCGCGTCGTACGGTTCGACCTGCCCGGCCACGGGGGCTCGCCGCCCGGCCTCATCGGTCCCGGCGCGACCGTCGCCGACCTCGCCGCGCTCGTCCTCGCTCTCGCCGACTCCCTCGGCGTCCGCCGCTTCGCGTACGCGGGCGTCTCCCTCGGCGGCGCGATCGGCCTCCACCTGGCCGTCCACCACCCCGACCGGGTGACGCGCCTTGCCGTCGTGTGCTCGTCGGCCCACTTCGGCGGCAGCGCGGCATGGCGCCGACGGGCCGCCCTCGTACGGCGCGAGGGCCTCGCCGAGCTCGCGAGGACCGCGCCGGAACGGTGGTTCACGCCCGGCTTCACGGTGCCGCGGCTCGTGGCGGACCACCGGTGGGCCGATCCCGCCGCGTACGCCGCGTGCTGCGACGCGCTCGCCGCGTTCGACGTCCGGGCGTCGCTGTCCGCGGTGACCGCGCCCACGTTGGTCGTGACCGGGCTGCTGGATCGGGCCACGCCGCCCGGGCATGGGCGGGAGATCGCCTCCGGGGTGGCCGGTGGGGGCGTCCTGGTGGAGGTGGAGGGGGCGGCCCACCTTGCCGTGGCCGAGCGGCCCTGGGTGGTGGGGGGTGCCCTTTGCCGCCACTTCGGGCCGTAGTCCGGGGGTTTCCCCCACCCACCCGCCCCTTCCTGTGGCCGCCGCCCCAGGCCCCGCGCTCGTATGGGGCTTCGCCCCTTCCCTCTTGGTGGCGCTTCGCGCCTCGTCCTCAAACGCCGGACGGGCTAGAGCCCCCGGCCAGGCTGGAACGCTCACCTCGCCCCGTACACCGGCTGTGGTGGCTCCGCCCTGGAAAGGAGCTTGAGAGCCGTCTCGCCCGCCTCCTTCGGTGTGCGGCGGGCGCCCTGGTCGTCGCTCGGGCCCGGGCGCCAGCCCTCCATGACGGTGATGCGGCCCGCCTCGGCCGCGAAGACGCGGCCGGTGACTCCCGTGGAGGCCGGGGAGCCTAGCCAGACGACCAGGGGGGACACGTTCTCCGGTGCCATGGCGTCGAAACCGCTCCCTTCGGGGGCGGCCATCGTGTCGGCGAACGTCGTCTCGGTCATGCGGGTGCGGGCGGCGGGTGCGAGGGCGTTCACCCGCACTCCGTAGGGGGCGAGTTCGGCGGAGGCGACCAGGGTGAGGCCGAGGATGCCTGCCTTGGCCGCGCTGTAGGCGCCCTGTCCGACGCTGCCCGAAAGGCCCGCCCCGGAGCTGGTGTTGACCACGCACGCGTGCGGGGTGCGGCCCGCCTTGGACTCGGCGCGCCAGTGCGCGGCCGCGTGCTTCAGGGGCAGGAAGTGGCCCTTCAGGTGCACGCGGACGACGGCGTCCCAGTCGTCCTCGTCGAGGTTGACCAGCATCCGGTCCCGCAGGAAGCCCGCGTTGTTGACGAGGGTGTCCAGGCGTCCGTACGTCTCCAGGGCGGCCCTGACGAGGGAGGCGGCCCCCTGGGGTGTGGCGATGTCACCGCAGTGCGCGACCGCGTCGCCGCCCGCGGCGCGGATCTCCTCGACGACGTCCTGCGCGGGCCCGCCGGACGCGCCCGAACCGTCGGGCCCCACCCCCAGGTCGTTGACGACGACCCGCGCCCCCTCGGCCGCGTACGCGCAGGCGTGGGCGCGCCCGAGGCCGCGGCCCGCGCCCGTGACGATCACGACGCGGCCCGCGCAGATGCCCGGATCAGTGGCGGCAGTCATGAAGGGACTCCTTCCGTCAGTGGTTCACGGTCGCGGCGTCGAGGAACGCGGGGCGCTCGCCGCCGCCGTGCAGGTGGAGGGACGCGCCGCTGATGTAGCGCGCGGCCGGGGACGCGAGGAACACGCAGGCGTCGGCGGCGTCCGACGGGTCGGCGAGGCGGCCGAGCGGGACGGTGCGGGCCACCGCCCGGACGCCGTCCTCGTCTCCGTAGTGCAGATGGGCGCTCTCGGTGCGGACGAGGCCGAGGACGACCGTGTTCACGCGCACGTGCGGGGCCCATTCGACGGCCATGGTGCGCGCCAGGTTCTCCAGGCCCGCCTTGGCCGCGCCGTACGCGCCGGAGCCGGGTGAGGGGCGGCCGCCGCTGACACTGCCGATCATCACGATGCTGCCGCCCGCCTCCTGACGGTGCATCACCTCGTACGCGGCCAGGGATGCGTACAGCGGCGCGAGCAGGTTCAGTTCCACGATCTTGGTCTGGCGCCGCACGGACGACTCGGCGAGCAGGCCGAAGGGGGTGCCGCCGGCGTTGTTCACCAGGACGTCGAGGCGGCCGCAGTCGGCGGCGACCCCGGTGAGGAAGTCCTGGGCCGCGTCCGCGTCGCGCAGGTCGACCGGGCGGAACTCGGCGGTGGCGCCCGCCACTTCGACGGGCGCGGCGGGAGGTCTGCGGGCGCAGACGACGACCCGGGCCCCGGCCGCGAGGAAGCCGCGGGCGATCCCGGCGCCGACGCCGCGGGTGCCGCCGGTGACGACGACCACCTGTCGATTGTCAGTCATCGCTGCTACCTTCCTTGGCAACTAACAAATGTTTGGTTGAAGGCGCTCGTTGAAAGGTAGCGGATGATCTGATGCCTGTCTCCACTTCACCCCCGGACCGGGGCGTGGCCGTGGTCACCGTGGACTACGCGCCGGTCAACGCCCTTCCGGTGCAAGGGTGGTTCGACCTGGCGGACGTGGTGCGCGCGGTCGGCCGCGACCCGGGTGTGCGGTGCGTGGTCCTCGCCGCCGAGGGCCGCGGTTTCAACGCGGGCGTGGACATCAAGGAGATGCAGCGCGACGTTGGCCACGCGGCCCTGATCGGCGCCAACCACGGCTGCTTCGAGGCCTTCGCGGCGGTGTACGAGTGCGAGGTCCCGGTCGTCGCCGCGGTGCAGGGCTTCTGCCTGGGCGGCGGCATCGGCCTCGTGGGGAACGCGGACGCGGTGGTGGCGAGCGACGACGCGACGTTCGGCCTCCCGGAGCTGGACCGCGGCGCGCTCGGCGCCGCCACGCACCTGGCCCGCCTGGTCCCCCAGCACCTGATGCGCGCGCTGTACTACACCGCGCGCACGGCCACCGCCGCCGAGCTGCACGCGCACGGCTCGGTGTGGCGGGTCGTCCCGCGCGCCGAACTGCGCGCGGCGGCCCTGGACCTGGCGCGGGAGATAGCCCGCAAGGACGGGGCCCTGCTGCGCCTCGCGAAGGCCGCGATCAACGGCATCGACCCGGTCGACGTGCGCCGCAGCTACCGCTTCGAGCAGGGCTTCACCTTCGAGGCGAACCTGAGCGGCCTCGCGGGACGCGTCCGCGCCGGCTTCGGCAAGGACGACAGGGGCGACAGGACCGCCAGGGCCGACAAGACCGACAACAGGACCGACAGGGGCAGCGAGGGCGACACGGAGCGCGGAGGAGGGCCCACGTGAGCGACAAGACCATGACGCCCGAGGAGGTCGTGGGGCGCCTGGAGAGCGGGATGACGCTCGGCATCGGCGGCTGGGGCTCGCGCCGCAAGCCGATGGCCCTGGTGCGCGCGCTGCTCCGCTCGCCCGTGACCGACCTGACGGTGGTGGCGTACGGCGGCCCGGACGTCGGCCTGCTCGCCGCGGCGGGGCGGATCCGGGCGCTGGTCACGGCGTTCGCGACGCTCGACTCGATCCCCCTGGAGCCGCACTTCAGGGCGGCGCGCGAGCGGGGCGGCATCGACCTGGTCGAGCTGGACGAGGCGATGTTCCTCCAGGGCCTGACCGCGGCCGCCCAGCGCCTGCCGTTCCTGCCGGTCCGCGCGGGCCTCGGCTCGGACGTCATGCGCGTCAACCCCCACCTGCGCACGGTCACTTCGCCGTACGCGGACGCGGAGGAGCTGGTGGCGGTCCCGGCCCTGCGCCTGGACGCGGCCCTGGTGCACCTGAACCGCGCGGACCGCCTGGGCAACGGCCAGTATCTGGGCCCCGATCCGTACTTCGACGACCTGTTCTGCGAGGCCGCCGACGCGGCGTACGTGTCGTGCGAGCGGCTCGTGCCGTCCGCGGAGCTGACCCGGCACGCACCGCCCCAGACGATGCTGGTGTCGCGGTACGCGGTCGCGGGCGTGACCGAGACGCCGAACGGCGCGCACTTCACGTCGTGCGCGCCGGACTACGGCCGCGACGAGCCCTTCCAGAAGGAGTACGCCACCGCGGCCGCCGACCCCGGCGCCTGGGCGGCGTTCCAGGACCGCTTCCTGTCCGGAGGCGAGGAGGACTACCAGTCGGCCGTCAAGGCCTGGCACAAGGAGCGCCGATGACGACGACCTCGAAGGCGGTCACGCGTGCCGAGTACTGCGTCGTCGCCTGCGCCGAGGCATGGCGGGGCGACGGCGAGATCCTGGCCGCGCCGATGGGCACGGTCCCGTCCGTGGCCGCCCGCCTGGCGAAGCTGACGTTCGCGCCCGATCTGCTGCTCACGGACGGCGAGGCGCTCCTGATGGGGGACGTGCCGGCCGTCGGGGCGCGTTCGGCGGTGACCGAGGGCTGGCTGCCCTACCGGCGGCATCTGACGATGACGATGGGCGGCCGGCGGCACGTGATGATGGGCGCGAGCCAGATCGACCGCTTCGGCAACCAGAACATCTCGTGTGTCGGCGACTGGCACCGCCCGTCCCGCCAGCTCCTCGGCGTGCGCGGCGCCCCGGTGAACACCCTGAACAACCCCGTCAGTTACTGGATCCCGAGGCACTCCAAGCGCGTCTTCGTGGCGAGGGTCGACATGATCAGCGGCGTCGGGTACGACAGCGCGGCCGCGGCGGGCCCGTCGGCGACCCGCTTCCACGACCTGCGCCGTGTCGTGTCGGACCTGGGCGTCTTCGACTTCGCGGGCCCCGACCACGCGCTGCGCCTGGTCTCGCTCCACCCCGGAGTGACCCTGGCCGACGTCCGCGCGGCGACGTCCTTCGAGCCAGCCGTCGCCCCCGGCCTCTCCCCCACGCGCGAGCCCACCGCCGACGAACTCCGCCTGATCCGCGAGGTGGTGGACCCCACGGGCCTGCGCGACCGCGAGGTCCGCCCATGACGACGCCACCCCGAAAGCCGTCCCCGAAGGCGCCGTTGGAGACGGCGCTGACCCGCCTGGTCGGGGTGCGCCACCCGATCGTGCAGACCGGCATGGGCTGGGTCGCGGGCCCACGCCTGGTGTCGGCGACGGCCGAGGCGGGTGCGCTCGGCATCCTGGCGTCCGCCACAATGACCCCCGACCGGCTCCGTACGGCGATCCGGGAGGTGAAGTCCCGCACCGACGCCCCCTTCGGCGTGAACCTGCGCGCGGACGCGGCCGACGCGCACGACCGCGTGCGGATCATCGTGGCGGAGGGGGTCCGCGTGGCGTCCTTCGCGCTCGCCCCTTCCCCGTCCCTGATGGCGGCCCTCAAGGACGCCGGTGTCCTGGTCATCCCGTCCGTCGGCGCCCGGCGGCACGCGGAGAAGGTCGCGGCATGGGGCGCGGACGCCGTCGTCGTCCAGGGCGGCGAGGGCGGCGGCCACACCGGCGATGTCGCCACGACGGTGCTCCTCCCCCAGGTCGTGGACGCCGTGGACATCCCGGTGATCGCGGCGGGCGGCTTCCACGACGGCCGCGGCCTGGTCGCGGCCCTGGCCTACGGCGCGGCGGGCGTGGCCATGGGCACCCGTTTCCTCCTCACGTCGGACTCCCCGGTCCCCGACGCGGTGAAGGCCCGCTACCTGGCGGCGACGGCCAAGGACATCACGCTCACCACCCGCGTGGACGGCCTCCCCCACCGCATGCTCCGCACGCCCCTGGTGTCGTCCCTGGAGCGCTCGGGCCCCCTGAGATCCCTGCTCATGGCCCTCCGTCACGCGCAGGCGTTCCGCCGGACGTCCGGCCTCACCTGGCCCCAGCTGTTCCGCGACGGCCGAGCCCTGCGCACCGCCAAGCACCTCACGTGGCCCCAGACCCTCCTGGCCGCGAACACCCCCATGCTCCTCAAGTCAGCGATGGTCGACGGCGAGCCGGACCGAGGCGTCATGGCGTCGGGCCAGGTGGCGGCGGTCATCGACGACCTCCCGTCCTGCGAGGAGCTGATCACCAGAATCATGAAGGAGGCAGCAGAAACCCTCACCCATCTACGCGGCGAGCAAGCCAGTTCCAGCCCGTCCGGCGTTTGAGAACGGGGCGCGAAGCGCCGAAAAAAGGGGACCCCGGGGCGCAGCCCCTACCCGTCCGCCAGGAACAGCTCAGCCCGGGCGGCCAGCCCATCCGCCCCGCAGGTGCGGGCCAAAGCCAACCCCCGCTCCAACTCCTCCACCCTGCCGGAGGCAATTCCGTACTCGACGCGCGCGACAGCGTGCTCGTACGCACACGGCGAGGCCTCCAGATACGTCACGGCCTTGCCGTACAGCGAGACGGCGCGCTGGCCCGAGGCCAGCGCGGCCTCGCAGCGCACGGCCTCGCCGATCGCGGTGTCCGTGCCGAACCGCTCGGCCTGCACGCGGGCGTCGGCGACGAGGTCGGCGGCGCGCCGCGGGTCCTCGTCGGCCAGGGCCCGCGCGAGGTCGTACGCCCACGGCGCGAGCACCGTGTTGTACTGGCCGCGTGCCGTCAGCGCCTTGGCGGTGGCTTCGAGTTCGTTGAGGCCCTCCTCGGTGTGGCCGAGCGCGAGGAGCAGCCGTCCGCGTACGGACATGGCGTCGGGGACGTAGATCGTGGAGGCGGAGGGCGGCGCGAAGCCGTAGCGGTCGGCGACGGCCTTGGCCTGTTCGGCGTGGCCGCGGGCGAGCAGCGTGTCGATGAGTATGCTGGCCGCCTCCCAGTGCATCGGGAGTCCGCCCGGGCCGACGCGGTCGGCGAGCCGCAGGCTTTCGCGCAGCGACTTCTCGGCTTCCCGGAGGCGTCCGCGCCTGCGGTACACATAGCCGAGGAAGGCGTGGGCGAGCGCGAGGTGGCCGCCGGTCCAGCCCGCCGTCTCGTACGCCCGCACGGCCTCCGTGAACAGGCTCTCGGCGCGGTCGAGCCGGTCCGCGAAGGCGTAGGAGCCGCCGAGCATCAGGCGCAGTTCGAAGCTCCACTCGGCGTCGGTCCAGCCGAGCCCGGGCGCGAGGCGGCCGTTGACCAGGGCGCGGTCGCAGAGCTCGACGACCTCTTCGGCGTTCTCACCGCGGGTCATCGCGTCGAAGGCGCGCAGGATGAGCATCGCGCGCTCGGCGTTGTCGCGTCCGGTCAGGGGTCCCGCGAGCGCGGCCAGGCGCCGGGAGCGGCCGGGTGAGTCCTCCTCGCCCGCGTGGATGCCCTCCCACATGAAGTGCACGGCCTGCAGGCGCAGGCGTGCGGGGCCCGGCTCCAGGCGCCGGGCCTCCTCGGCGATGGCGTGCAGTCCCTCGCCGAGCTGGTCGTTGTGGACGAGGGCCTGCGACAGCCGGCAGACGGCGTCGACGCGCAGGGCCGGGCTGAGGCCGCCCATCGACAGGGCCTCGCGCAGGTGCCTGATGGTGGTGACGGGTGAGGTGAGCAGCGTCGCGCAGCCCAGTTCGTACAGGACGAGGGCGTGCACGTCGGGCCGGGGCGGCTCGCGCAGGGCCCGCTCCAGGCAGCGCCGGGCCGCGTCGGGCGCGCCGACCGCGAGGTGTTCGGCGGCCGCTTCGCGCAGCTGTCCGACGAGCTCGGGATCGTCGTCGGGGTGGCCTTCGAGCAGGTGCCGGGATGCCGCGGCGGGTCCGCGCCCGGAGCGGGTGACGGCCCAGGCGGCGCGGCCGTGCATGGCGGTGCGGGTGGCCTGCGGGATGGAGTGGTAGACGGCGGTGGCGATCAGTGGGTGCACGAATTCGAGGCCGTCGTCGCCGCCGGTCAGGATGCGGGCGGTGGTGAGGCGGTCCGCGCACCGCTCGGCCTCGTCGCGGGGCATCCCGGCGAGCGAGGCGGCGAGGTCGACGGAGATCGCCGAGCCGAGGATCGCCGCGGCCCAGGCGAACCGCGTCGCGTCGGTGCCGAGCTCCTCCAGGCGGGCGACGAGGCCGCGGCCGCGCGCGGAGCGGTTGAGGGCGCGCAGTTCGGCGGCGGAGCCCTCGACGGGTTCGAGCTCGCTGTCCTGGACCTTGGCGAGGAGCTCGACGGACTCGTACGGGTTGCCGCCGGTGACCGCCCAGACCTCGCGGCAGAACGGGGCGTCCGCGTGCTCGCCGAGGGTGGCGCGGGTCAGGCCCGCGGTGGCGTCGGGTGTGAGGGCGTGCAGCAGGGTGGCGGGGCGGGCCGACGCGCCGATCCGCTGGAGGTGGCGGGCGGCGTCGCCGGTGGCCTCGCCGGGGCGGTGGGCGACCACGACGAGCACGGGCAGGTCGTCGAGCCGCTCGGCGAACGCGGCGAGCCAGTGCAGCGTCTCCTGGTCGGCCCAGTGCGCGTCGTCGACGAGCAGGACGAGCGGCCAGTGCACGCGCGAGAGCCGGGCGACCACGGAGACGAGGCCGTCGCACACGGCCTGCGGGTCGGGCCGGCCGCTGCCGGGTTCCGTGATCCCGAGCGCGGGGCCCGCGATCTCGTGCCAGTCGCCGAGGTACTCGCGGACCTCGTCGGGGCTGAGGGCGACGAGTGCGGGCTGGAGGAGCTGTCGTACGACATTGAAGGGGACGGACGTCACCGTCTCGCCGCCGCGCGCGGACCACACCGTGGCCCGGCCGTCGGCGATGCGGCGCACTTCGGACAGGAGCGCGGTCTTGCCGATGCCGGCCTCGCCGCTGAAGACGAGCAGTCCGCCTTCGGTCGTCATGTCCGAGCACAGAGCGGCCACGGCACGCTCGGCCGCGGCGATCTCTTCGTCGCGCTCCCACAGTGGGGCCCAGGCGCCACCTCCGGGCCGTCCCTGCGTCATCGCGCTACCTCCCGGGGTCGCTCAATCGACGTACAGAACTTGAGACTAGCCGGGTCGGCGCCGTGGCGTTGCGCGGTCCGGCAAGGCACTCCCGCAAGGGGTGACAGGTTGTCATATGCCAGGCCGCCCGCGCGTGCCGCCGCGTTGTCCTGGTGGGAGCTCAGAGGCGTTCGATCACCGTGACGTTGGCCTGGCCGCCGCCTTCGCACATCGTCTGGAGGCCGAACCGGCCGCCGGTGCGCTCCAGTTCGTGCAGGAGCGTCGTCATCAGCTTGACTCCGGTCGCGCCGAGGGGATGACCGAGGGCGATCGCCCCGCCGTTGACGTTGACCTTGTCCGGGTCGGCGCCCGTCTCCTCGATCCAGGCGAGGACGACCGGCGCGAACGCCTCGTTGATCTCGACGAGGTCGATGTCGGCCAGGGTCAGGCCGGTCTTCTTCAGGGCGTGGGCCGTGGCCGGTATGGGGGCGGTGAGCATCCGGATGGGGTCCTCGCCGCGCACGGAGAGGTGGTGGACGCGGGCGCGGGGCGTCAACCCGTGGTCCCGCACGGCCCGTTCACCGGCGACGAGGAGGGCGGCGGCGCCGTCCGAGACCTGGGACGAGCAGGCGGCGGTGACGGTGCCGCCGTCCATGACGGGCTTGAGGCCCGCCATCTTCTCCAACGTCGTGTCGCGGCGCGGCCCTTCGTCCGTGGTGACGTCTCCGTAGGCGACGATTTCGCGGTCGAAGCGGCCTTCGTCGACGGCGCGCAGCGCCCGCTGGTGGGAGCGGAGCGCGAACTCCTCCATGTCCCGGCGGGAGATGCCCCACCGGGCCGCGATGAGCTCGGCACCGTGGAACTGGTTGACGGGCCGCTCCCCGTACCGGGCGCGCCAGCCGGTGCTGCCCGCGAAGGGCCCGTCGGTGAGGCCGAGCGGCACGGCGGCCTGGCGGGACGCGAAGGCGATGGGGATCATCGACATGTTCTGGGTGCCGCCCGCGACCACGAGGTCCTGGGTGCCGGAGAGGACCGCCTGGGCGGCGAAGTGCACGGCCTGCTGGGAGGAGCCGCACTGCCGGTCGACCGTCACGCCGGGCACGTCCTCGGGCAGTCCGGCGGCGAGCCAGCTGGTGCGGGCGATGTCCCCGGCCTGCGGGCCGACCGTGTCGAGGCAGCCGAAGACGACGTCGTCGACGGCGGCCGGGTCGACGCCGCTGCGCTCGACGAGCGCCGTCAGGACGTGGGCGCCGAGGTCGGCGGGGTGGACGGCGGCGAGGCCGCCGCCCCGCTTCCCGACCGGAGTGCGGACCGCCTCGACGATGTAGGCCTCGGCCATGGCTGTGTGCTCCTCACGTGACGGGCGGCGCCTGACGGCGGCGCGGCTGTGCGTACCGGCCTTACGTACGTACGGAGATGCCGTCCAGGACCATCGACAGGTACTGCCGGGCGATCTCTTCGGGGCTGTGGCCGCCGCCCGGCCGGTACCAGGACGCGGCGACCCAGACGGTGTCGCGCACGAAGCGGTAGGCGAGGCGGATGTCCAGGTCGGCGCGGAAGACGCCGTCGGCGACGCCCCGCTCCAGCGTGGAGAGCCAGGCCTTCTCGAAGCGCTGCTGGGACTCCACCAGGTACTCGAAGCGGGTCTGGGCGACCAGGTGCTTGGACTCCTTCTGGTAGATCGCGACGGCCGAGCGGTGCCGGTCGATCTCCCGGAAGGACTCGGTGACAAGGGCCTGAAGGGTCTCGCGGGGGCCGAGCGGCGCCGAGAGCACGGCGTCGTACCCGTCCCACAGCTCCGTCAGGAACGTCCGCAGGATCTCTTCGAGCATCGACTCCTTGGAGTCGAAGTGGTAGTAGAGGCTGCCCGCGAGCATGCCCGCGGCGTCCGCGATCTTGCGGACCGTCGTGGCGTTGTAGCCCTGCTCGGCGAAGACGTCCGCGGCGATCTTGAGCAGCTCGGCGCGGCGCTCGGGCGAGGCGGTCACCGGGGGCTTCTTGAGCGGTTTCCGGGACTGCATCGCGGGCTGTTTCTGGGTCTGCTTCTGGGTCTGCTTCTGGGTCTGCTTCTGGGTCGGCACACGCTCATTCTCCGTCTACGGGTGTCGGCTGCTGACGGAGACCGTCTCGCCCGTCATGTACGAGGAGTAGTCGCTGGCGAGGAAGACGATGACGTTGGCTATCTCCCAGGGCTCCGCGTGCCGTCCGAACGCCTCCCGCGCCGTGAGCTCTTCGAGCAGCTCGGCGGAGGTGACCTTGGCCAGGTGGGGGTGGAGGGCGAGGCTCGGCGCGACCGCGTTGACCCGGATGCCGTGCGGGGCGGCCTCCAGGGCGGCGCAGCGGGTGAGGGCCATGACGCCAGCCTTCGCCGCGGCGTAGTGGGCCTGGCCCGCTTGGGCGCGCCAGCCGAGCACCGAGGCGTTGTTCACGATCACGCCGCCCGCCCCGGTGGCGCGCAGGCCGCGCAGGGCGGCGCGGGTACACCGGAACGTGCCGGTCAGGGTGGTGTCGATGACGCGGTCCCACTGCTCGTCGGTCATGTCCGTGAGCTCGGCCGTGCCCCCGAGCCCCGCGTTGTTCACCACGATGTCGAGGCGGTCGTGGCGCCGCTCGGCCAGGGCGAACAGGCCCCGCACCTGCTCTTCGTCGGTGACGTCGCACACCGTCCCGTCGACCCGGTCCGCCCCGAACTCCGCGGCGAGCGAAGCCACCGCCTCCTTGGTGCGGCGCGGGTGCGCGTCGCCGATGACGACGCGGGCACCCTCTTCCAGAAGGCGGCGGGCGGTGGCGCCGCCGATGCCCGCACCGGCGGCCGCGGTGACGACGGCCGTGCGGCCCGCCAGCAGGCGGTGCCCGCGCACGTACTCCGGCATGCTCATGCGGCCCCCTCTCGAACTCCCCCTCGACGACCGGCCCTTGCCACGGTAATCTACCAAACACTTGTTAGGGAAGACCCGCAAGAGTGAAGACCGAGAAGCGAAGGCCCCCGAGAGGCGAAGGCCAAGAAGCGAAGGCCAAGAAGCGAAGACCGGGGAACGAAGGCCGAGGAGTGAAGGCGCATGGATCTCGACTTCACGGCGGAGGAAGGGGAGTTCAGGCGGGAGGCGCACGCCTGGCTCGCCGCGCACGTGCCGCGCGAGCCGCTGCCGTCCCTGGAGACCGAGGAGGGCTTCGCCGCCCATCGGGCCTGGGAGCGCGAGCTCGCCACGGACCGCTGGTCGGTGGTCAACTGGCCGGTGGAGTACGGGGGCCGCGGCGCCGACCTCGTCAAGTGGCTGCTCTTCGAGGAGGAGTACTACGCGGCGGGCGCGCCGGGACGGGTCTCGCAGAACGGCATCAGCCTCCTCGCGCCGACGCTCCTCGCCCACGGGACGCCGGAGCAGCGCGCCCGGGTCCTGCCCCCCATGGCGCGCGGCGAGGTGATCTGGGCGCAGGCCTGGTCGGAGCCCGACGCCGGGTCCGACCTCGCGTCGCTGCGGTCAAGGGCGCGGCGGGTGCCGGGCGGTTGGCGGCTGAGCGGCCAGAAGACCTGGTCGTCGCGGGCCGCGTTCGCCGACCGCGCGTTCGGCCTGTTCCGCAGCGACCCGGCGGCGGACCGGCCGCACCGGGGCCTGACGTATCTGATGTTCCCGCTCGACGCGGAGGGCGTCACCGTACGGCCCATCGGCCGCCTGGACGGCAAGCCCGCGTTCGCCGAGCTGTTCCTGGACGACGTCTTCGTGCCGGACGAGGACGTGCTCGGGGAGCCGGGCCAGGGCTGGCGGATCGCCATGGCGACGACGGGCGACGAACGCGGTCTGACGCTGCGCTCCCCCGGCCGCTTCCTCGCCACGGCCGACCGCCTGGTGCGCCTGTGGCGCGCGCACGGCGGCCCCCCGGAGGGGGCGGACACGGCCCTGCGCGACCGCGTGGCCGACGCGGTGATCGGTGCCCGTGCGTACCAGCTCTTCACCTGGGCCGGTGTCTCCCGGCTCGCGGAGGGCACAACGGAGGACGGGAGGACGGGCGGGAGTGCGGGCGCGGAGTCCAGCCTCAACAAGGTGTTCTGGTCGGAGTACGACATCGCGGTGCACGAGACGGCGCTCGATCTGCTCGGCGCCGACGGGGAGTTGGCGAGCGACGGCACGGAGGACACCGGCTGGACGGACGGCTATGTCTTCTCCCTCGCCGGACCGATCTACGCCGGGACGAACGAGATCCAGCGCGACATCATCGCCGAGCGGCTGCTCGGACTGCCGAAGGGGCGCCGCTGATGAGGTTCCTCCTGGACGACGAGCAGCGCGCGTTCGCCCGCTCCCTGGACGGCATGCTGACGGCAGCGGACACGCCGGCGGCGGCGCGCGCCTGGGCCGCCGGGGAGCACGCTCCCGGGGCGGCGGTGTGGCGGCGGCTCGCCGCGGCGGGGGTGTTCGCGCTCGCGGCCGGTGCGGAGTACGGGGGCGTGGGCCCGCTCCCGGTCGATCTGGCCGTGTCCTTCGTGGAGTTGGGGCGGCACGCGGTGCCCGGGCCGCTGGTCGAGACGGTGGCGGCCGCGGCGCTCCTCTCCTGCCTCGCCGAGCTCGGCGAGGCGGACCCGGCCAAGCGGCTCCTTCCACCGCTCGTGTCGGGCGAGGCGCGGGCCTCGCTCGTCCTTGCCGACGCGGGGCCGTACGCCCTCGACGCGGACGCGGCGTCGTACGTGCTCGTCGCCGAGGACGGCATCGTGCGGCTCGCCCCCGGGCACGCGCGCGTGCGGGCGTCGCTGGATCCCGCGCGACGGCTCGCCCGGCCGCTGCCCGGCGGCGAGGTGCTCGCGTCCGGGCCCGTCGCGGACGCCGCGGCGCGGCACGCCCTGCGGTGGGCGGCGCTCGCCACGGCGGCGCAGTGCCTGGGCGTCGGGTGCGCGCTGCTCGACCGGACCGTGGCGTACGTGAAGCAGCGGACGCAGTTCGGCGTGCCGGTCGGCTCCTTCCAGGCCGTCAAGCACCGTCTTGCGGACGTGCTGGTGGGGCTCGAGTTCGCGCGGCCGCTGGTGTTCGGCGCGGCGGTGTCCTTGGCGGACGGCTCCTGGGGGGATGTGGCCGCGGCCAAGGTGGCCGCGGGGGACGCCGCGTATCGCTCGGCGCGGGCCGCGCTGCAGTTGCACGGGGCTCTGGGGTACGCGGCGGAGTACGACTTGTCGCTGTGGCTGCTGAAGGCGCGGGTCCTTCGCGGGGCGTGGGGCGGGGCGGGGGTGTGGCGCGACCGCGTCCTGGCGTGGGCGCCTTGAGCGGTTCTCCGCACGGATGGGGGCTTCGCCCCTTTCCCCCTTCGGCGCTCCGCGCCTCGTCCTCACACGCCGGACGGGCTGATATCAGCGGCGCTCGCCTGTGAGCGCCGGGGCGGGCTACCCGCGCGTCCGGCAGGCAGTAAAGGGCGAGTGGGTGGGAAAAGCCCCTCCGGCGATCGGCGGGGTGGCGTGATAGTGGGGGTCGGGCCCGTCGGCCCCGGAGACTCGGTGCCGGGTACACCGCCAGCCAGAAGGAGACCCCCGTGCGCGTTATCGGCCTCATGTCCGGCACCTCCTACGACGCCATCGACGCCGGCGCCGTCGACCTCGCCCTCGACGGCGACCGGCTCGTCCTGACCCCGCTCGGACTCATCAGCCGGGGGTACGACGACGCGGTGCGCACCGCGCTGGCCGCCGCCCTGCCCCCGGCGAGCACCACCATGGCCGACGTGTGCAGGCTCGACACACTGATCGGGCGGGCCTTCGCCGGGGCGGCCGTGGAGGCGAACCGCGATCTGTGCGACGGCGGCGCCGAGTTGGTCGCCTCGCACGGGCAGACCGTCTTCCACTGGGTGGAGGACGGCCGGGTGCACGGCACGCTGCAGATCGGGCAGCCCGCGTGGATCGCCGAGGCCACCGGCCTGCCCGTCGTGTCCGACTTCCGGCCGCGTGACGTCGCGGCCGGCGGCCAGGGCGCGCCCCTGGTGAGCCTGGTCGACCGGCTGTGGCTGCGCGGCAGGCCGGGCTCGCCGGTGGCCCTGAACCTGGGCGGCATCGCCAACATCACCGCTCCGGACGGCACGGCCTTCGACACCGGCCCGGCCAACGCGCTGATCGACGCGGCGGTGCGGGAGCTGACGCCCCAGGGGCGCGCGTCCGGGCTCACGTACGACAGGGACGGCGTGATCGCCGCGCGCGGCACCGTGCACGAGGGCCTGCTCGCCCGGCTCCTCGCCGAGCCGTACTACGCGCTGCCCGCGCCGAAGACGACCGGCAAGGAGCTGTTCCATCTGCCGTATCTGCGCCGGGCCTTGACGGGGTACGAGGACCTGGCCGCCGACGACGTCGTCGCGACGCTCACGCGGCTCACCGCGGCGACGGTCGCGGACGCGGTGCGCGCGGTGAAGGCGAGCGAGGTGATCGCCTCCGGCGGCGGCATCCGGAATCCGACGCTCATGGCCATGCTGCGGGCCGATCTCGGGCCTGCGGTGCCGGTGCGCGGCTCCGACGAGCTGGGCCTGCCGTCGGCGGCGAAGGAGGCGTACGCGTTCGCCGTCCTGGGCTTCCTGACGGCGCACGGCCTCCCCGGCACCGTGCCGGCGAGCACCGGCGCCCGGCACGCGAGCGTGCTCGGGTCGATCACCCCGGGGCGCGCGGGCCTCCGGCTGCCGGGACTAGCGCCCGAGAGCGCGACGGCTCCCACGCGGCTCGTGGTGGACGGACACTGAGCGGCTGACGCGCCGGGGCACGGCCGGGACCCACCGAAGCCGAACACCCCACCGAACGCCCCGACGCCCGGACCCCGGGCATCTCCGACCGTCTCCCGAACACCCCGGCCACACCCCGGTGTCCCCGGTGTCCCCGGTGTCCCCGGTGTCCCCGGGACGCCGGGTACCCCTCGCGACCCCAGTGATCCCGGTGACCCCAGTGATCCCTGTGTTCCCGATGACGCCGATGACGCCGATGACGCCAGATAACCCGGACAACCCGAACACTCCAACCGCCCGCACACCCCGGCCAGCCCGGACACCCTGGCTACCCAGACGCCCTGGCCATCCCGGACGCCCCAGACCCCCCACCCCCCAGTCACCCAGTCACCCAGTCACCCAGTCACCCAGTCACCCAGTCACCCAGTCACCCAGAAACTCTCGTCACTCCGACCGCCCCGCACACCCCGACACCCCGGCACCCCGACACCCCGACACCCCGACCAGCCTGGGCACCCCGGCTATCTCAGACACCCCAGACACCCGGTCACACCAGACACCTGGTCACCTGGTCACCTGGTCACCCGGTCACCCGGTCACCCGGTCGCCCGGTCGCCCGGTCGCAGCCGCTCCGACCACCCCACGCCCCGAACACCCCGAACACCCCGAACACCTCCGCCGCTCCAACACCCCCAAATGCCCCCAACACCCCGGCCACTCCAACGCCCCGAACGACCCGAACGCCCCCACACTCCACCCGACCCCCCACCCCCCACCACGACTTGGCCTGATCCGGCGGACCCCTCTCATCGGGCTTTCAGGCGGTGCCCATACCCTGACGCCCATGACGCACGCGACTCCCCCCGGCTGGTACCCCGACCCCGGGCAGGCACCTGGCGCCCCGCCGTCCGAGCGGTGGTGGGACGGGAACACGTGGACCGACCACGTGCGCGCGCCGGGAGGTGGCGGGTTCCCCACGGTGCCCGCCCAGTTCCCCGCGCAGCCGCCGCAGGCGCCCGGGCCGCGGCGCCGCATACGCACCGCGATCGCCGTCGGCGTGGCACTCGTGGTCGTCGCGGGCATCGGCGGCGGCGTGTACGCGCTGACCGCCGATGACGACGACGGCGGCAGCGACGACGCCAGGCCCCCGGCGTCCTCCGCGCCCGCGAAGCCGGGCCCGGACGGCGGGGACAAGTCTCCGGAGGAGTCCGAGTCGCCCGGCCCGTCCGACGGCCCGGAGCCCGAGGAGGGGTACGCGACCGACACGGCGAGCGGCATCAGCATGCCCGTGCCCGACGGCTGGGAGGGCAAGTCGAGCGGCGTCGGCGCGAGCGTGACGACCGGCAAGTACCCGTGCCCCGGGCAGTCGTCGAAGACCTGTGTCCGCGGCGGCGCGTTCTCGGCACCCGCACGCGCCATGAAGATCACGGCGGACGATCCGGAGGCGGCGGCCAAGGCGGACATCAAGAAGAACGCCGAGGAGTCCTACGGCGGCGCGATCTACGGCGGCAAGCTCGCGTCGCACAAGGAGCTCGCGTCCCGGCCGGTGACCGTCGCCGGGAAGAAGGGCTATCTGGTCCGCTGGAAGGCCGAGACCCGCAAGGGCCCCGACGGGTACGTCCAGTCGCTCGCCTTCACGTCGCCCGCGGACGACATGACGATGGTGCTCGTCCGCTTCGGCATCGACGTCGACGACAAGGCGCCGTCCGTGTCGTACATGGACCAGATCACCAAGGGGATCAAGAAGGCCCGCGGCGGGGGCGGGGGCGGCGGCAACGGCCAGCAGGTCCAGTACCGGCCGGTGGCCACGTACGAACGTACCGACCGCGCAGCAC
>NZ_JBHYJH010000127.1:0-28967 GCF_042740445.1 Streptomyces sp. NPDC059003
TGTGCTGGTGGGCTGGTTGATGTGTATATGTGGAAAGGGCCACAGCCCGTCGTCCGTGGTGCCGGGTCACTTCGCCGCGTGACCGGCGCCTTCCTGGTCGCGCGCGGCCCCGGCCGCCGGTTTCGCCGCGGCGCCCGGCGGGGCCAGGGCCTTGGCGCGGCGGTTGACCAGGTGCAGCAGCGGCCCCGTCATGAAGGTGGTGACCAGGGCCATGATGACGAAGACGGTGAACAGCTCGGGACCGATGAGGCCGGTGTCCAGCGCCGCGTTGAGCACGATCAGTTCCGTCAGGCCGCGGGTGTTGACCAGGGCGGCCACCAGCGCCGACTGATGCGGGTCCAGGCCGCCGATCCGGGCGGCCGCGTAGCCGGGCCCCAGCTTGCCCACGATCGCGATGGCCAGGATCAGGGCCAGCAGGACGGCCCCGTCGCCGTCCACGGATCCGATGTCGAACGACAGGCCCGTGGTGACGAAGAACAGGGGCAGCAGCACCCCCGCGGTCTGCTCCAGGGTGTGGCGCAGTTCGGGGTCGGGCCGGTTGCCGACGCGGGGCATGGTCAGACCCGCGAGGAAGCCGCCGAAGACCGGGTGCAGCCCCAGCGAGGCGGTGACCCAGGCGCTGCCCAGGGCGAGCCCCAGCGCGAGGGGCACCCGGTTCATCAGCAGCGCCGCCGGCCTGGACAGCAGCTTGCCCAGCAGCGGCCGCACCCCGAGCAGCATCACCGCCACGAACCCGGTGATCAGCAGCAGCGTCACCGGCCAGGAGTGTCCGCTCTGGTGCCCGGTGCCGACGAACGCGGCGGCCAGGACGAGCCAGGCCGCCACGTCCATGAACCCGGCCGACGCCAGCGCCACCGTGCCCGCCGGGCTGCCCGCCATGCCGCGCTCGCGCACGATCGCCGCGAGCACCGGCAGGGCGGTCACCGCGGGGGCCACCGCCATGAACAAGGTGAACGACCCGCCCTCGGCGTGCCCGTGGCCCACGGCGTCGAAGGCGCCGCCGAACAGTTCCAGCGAGCCGACCCCGAGCCCCATGGGCACCACGAGCGCGAGGGTCGCCACGCTGACCACCGCGCGGCTGCCGCGGCGCAGCTGGCCGAAGTCGGTCTCGTATCCCGCCAGGAACATGAAGATGACGACCGCGACCTGCGCCAGGACGGTGAGGAACGGTTTCACCTCCGGCGGGAAGAGGTGCCCTGTGGGGTTGCCCGGCAGCTGGCCGAGCAGGGTCGGGCCCAGGGCGATACCGGCCACGATCTGCCCGATCACCGTCGGCTGGCCGCAGCGCCGGGCCAGTGCCCCCAGCAGCCACGAGGCGACGACGATGATCGCAACGTCCGCTATCACCAGCGCGGTTATCGCTTCGGTGTCCACCGGCTCCTCTTCCCTCGTTTCCCTCGCCCGGGTGTGTCCGTGCCGTTGCCGCGGTGGCGGGTCAGCTGGTCTTGCCGTGCAGCTTGCGCAGGTACTCGTAGGTGGAGGGCAGGGTGGCGACCAGTTCCTTCTGCTTGGCCTTGATGCCGTCGAAGACGGCCTGGGAGCGGTCCACCATGTCCGGGCGGGCCGCGAGGATCGGCAGGGTGTGCTCGGGCATGTGGTCCAGGCCGGCGAAGATGCAGTAGTAGTTGCTGTTGTTCCAGAAGTTGCGGAACTCGGCGTCGAAGTTGCCGTAGTAGGTGGTCTCGTCGGTGATGGGCATGTTCACCGGGAGCCCGGCCCGGTACATGGCCATCTTCTCCTTGATGTCGTCGGCCAGTTCGAGGTCCTTGCAGGCCCGCCAGAACGCCGTGTCGTTGCGCGGCGCGAAGCTGAAGTGGGCCTGCAGGAAGTCCCGGGTGTCGTCGAACATGGTCTCGATCTCGGCGTTGAACCGGCTCTGCAGGATCGGGTCGAACCGCTTGTCGGGGAAGTGCTTGGCGAGCTGGTAGAGCGCCGCGTAGGTGAAGTAGATCCCGGTGGACTCCAGCGGCTCCAGGAAGCAGGAGGCCAGGCCGATGCTGACGCAGTTGCGCACCCAGGCGCGGCGGTTGCGGCCCACCCGGAACTTGATCTGGTTCAGCGGCTGGGTCTCGGGGTCCAGGCCCCACATCTTGCAGAACTCGAGGGTGGCGTCGTCGCGGGACTGGAAGCGGCTGGAGAACACATATCCGGTGCCGAACCGGCCGAGCATCGGGATCTTCCACGTCCAGCCGGAGGACATGGCGATCGCGCCGGTGTAGGGCTCGACGCCCTCCGCCTCGTCGTCGTGCTGCACGGCGGTGGCCACGGCGCTGTCGTTGAGCAGGTGGTCGCTCATGTCCAGGAACGGCTCGCGCATCACGCCGTTGATGAGCAGGGCGCGGAAGCCCGAGCAGTCGATGAACAGGTCACCCTCGATGACCCGCCCGGTCTCGGTCTTGACGCAGGTGATGAAGCCCCGCTCGTCGACCTCGGCGCCGGTCATCTTGTCCTGGATGTGGATCGCGCCCTGCTTCTGCACGGCGAACCGGCACAGGAAGTCGGCGACCTTGTTGGCGTCGAAGTGCCAGGCGTAGTTGGTCCACTTGGTGCCGTCCATGTAGCGGGGCGACAGGTTCAGGTCCATGACCGGGGGCTCGCGGTAACAGGCGTAGTCGAACGGCTCGTCCGTCTGCCCGGTCAGCTTCTGGTGCGTCCAGTGGTGCGAGATCGGCAGGTTGTCCGAGTTCGCGAGCAGCCCGAACAGGTGGTAGAAGGAGTCCTCCCCCTGTCCCAGGGGGCGCGCGGCGGCCTCACCGGTGCCGGGGGTGCGCCAGTTGGTGAACTTGATGCCCATCTTGAAGCTGGCGTTGCACTCGCGCATCCACTCTTCCTCGGTGAAACCGAGGTAGTCGAAGAACGTCTTGTGCAGGTTGGGCACCGTCGCCTCGCCGACACCGATGCGGCCCACCTGTGGTGCCTCGATCACCGTGATGGACACGTCCGGACCGAGAGCCTTGCCGAGGTACGAGGCGGACATCCATCCGGCCGTTCCGCCACCGAGGACGACGACCCGCTTGATCCGATGATCCTCCACCGCTGCTCACCCTTTCTTTTCGGCACCGCGTGGCGGTGCCTGTTGGTTCGATCGCCAGAATCCAGAATTTCGAAAGCCGCTTTTCTGAGGTGTTTGCCGAATTTCCCACGGGGAGCTGCCGGAAGTCAACGAATCATTGGAACCGCTCTGTGCGAGAACCTTGCGGAATTCTATATTCGCAGGTCAGGGCGGCTTGTCAGTGGTGCGTCATCGCCTTGTCAGCGACGCCCGTAATCATTGCCGAATATCGCGAGTCGGGGAGTGTCGGAGTAGGGGTTTGGAGAAGATGTCGATTACGGAGTCGCGGCCCGATTTCTCTAATCCGGACCGCTGGGAGACACGATGACGGTGATCACCCGGCCCGAGGAGTTCAACGTCGGGGACCTCTATGTCTCCCTGGAGCCGGCCTTCGGGACGTCGCTCTACCTCAAGTGCGAGGGCTTCAACTTCGCCGGCTCGGTGAAGCTGAAGGCGGCCCTGGAGATGGTCGGCGCCGCCGAGCGCGCGGGCGTGCTGCGCCCGGGCGCCACCATCGTGGAGAGCTCCTCGGGCAACCTCGGCGTCGCCCTGAGCATCGTCGCGGCCGGCTACGGCTACGGCTTCGTGTGCGTCACCGACTCGCGCTGCACACGGGCCGCACAGCAGCTGATGCGGGCCCACGGCGCCGAGGTGCGGGTGGTCGGCGAACCCCACCCCGAGCGCGGACTGCTCGGCGCCCGCCTGGACTGCGTCCAGCAGCTGTGCCGGGACAACGACTACGTCTGGCTCGACCAGTACAGCAACGCCGCGAACTGGCTGGCGCACGCCCGCACCACGGGCCCGGAGATCCTCAAGGAATTCCCCGAGCTCGACGTGCTGTTCGTCGGCGCGGGCACCACCGGCACGCTGATGGGCTGCGCGCACTACCTGCGCGAGGAGAAGCCCTCGGTGCGGATCGTGGGCGTCGACGCCGAGGGGTCGGTCACCTTCGGATTCCCGCCCCTGCCGCGCCTGATCCCGGGCCTGGGCACCGCGGTGCGGCCCGCCCTGCTCGACCGGTCCTACGTCGACGAGCTCATCGTCGTGGCCGAACGCGACACCGTACGCACCTGCCGCACCCTGCAGCGCAACGGCTTCCTGTTCGGCGGCTCGACCGGCACCGTGGTGGCCGGCGCGCTGCGCTGGCTGGACGAGCACGCCCCCACCGAAGGCCTCACCGCCGTGGCCATCGCCCCCGACCTCGGCGAGCGCTACCTCGACACCATCTACGACGACGAGTGGGTGAGCGAACACTTCGGAGCCGACACGCTGGCCGCCGCCGCGCAGCCCGCCACCCCCAGGAGGCAGCCGTGACGGTGGCCCAGCACCCGGCGCCGGCCGCACCCGCCGCGTTCCCGCTGCTCGCGGGCCAGGCGGAGATCTGGTACGACGAGCAGTTCTCCGGCGGGACGCCCGCCTACAACTCCGGTACCTACCTGGACATCCGCGGTCCCGTGGACCCCGCGCTGCTCACGGCCGCCGCAGGGCGGCTGCTCGACGAGGCGGAGTGCACCCGGATCCGCTTCCTGGTGCGGGACGGGCTGCCCCGCCAGACCGTCCAGGCCCTGCCCGCCGTGCCGCTGAGCCGGCACGACCTGTCGGCGCAGGCCGACCCCGAGGCCGCCGCCCGGCAGTGGATGGACACCGACCTGCTGCACCCGTTCGCGATCGACGCCTTCCCCCTGATCCGGCTGGCCGAGCTGCGCCTGGGCCCGCAGCGGACCTGGCTGTACCTGTGCAACCACCATGCGATCAGCGACGGTTACAGCCACCTGGTGTACTGGCGCCGGTTCGCGGAGATCTACGCGGGCCTGGCCGCGGGCGCGGACGTGGGCCCGGGTGCGCTGCCGGGGCTGCGGCTGCTGGTCGAGGAGGAGCAGTCCTACCTCGGGACGCGGTTCGAGGAGCGCGACCGCGCGTTCTGGCAGGAGCGGTTCCCCCGGACCACCGCGGCAGCCACGCTGTCCACCCGCTCGCCGGTGGACTCGCTGCCGGGTGGCTTCCTGCGCCGCACCCGCACCCTCGACGAGGCGGCATCCAGCGCCGTGCGCGGCGCCGCGGCCGCGGCGGGCGTGAGCACCGGCGCGCTGCTGATGGCCGCGACCGCCCTCTACACCCACCGGATCACGGGCGCCCCCGACGTGACGCTGACCGTCGCCGCCAGCGCCCGGATGAGTGCCACCGCCCTCAAGGTCCCCGGCATGACCGCCAACTTCCTGCCGCTGCAGGTGCGCCTGGACGGCACGGAGAGCCGCCCCGAGCTGCTGCGCCGGACCGCGGCCGACCTGTCCAAGCTGCTGCGCCACCAGCGCTACCGGGTCGGCGCGATCCGCCGCGACCTCGGCCTGCGGCCCGCCGACCGCTGGCCGGTGGGCCCGTTCGTGAACATGCTGCCGCAGCCCACCGCCCTGGACCTCGGCCCGTGCACGGCAACGGCGCACAACCTCACCACCGGCCTGGTCAGCGACCTGATGGTGACCACCGTCGACAACGCCGACCAGCCCCTGCAGCTGAACATCAACGGCAACCCGGACCTGTACCACGCCGACGAAGTGGCCGACCACACCGACCGGTTCGCACACTTCCTGGGCCGGTTCGCCGGCGCCGCCGAACAGACGCCCGTGGGCCGGATCGCGCTGCTCGACGCGGCCGAGGCCGGCGCCTACGACCGGATGTCGCACGGAGCGGCCACCGACGAGCCCTACCTGAGCGTCGCCGCGGCCCTGCGCGCGGTCGCCGCCCGCAGCCCCGAGGCGGTGGCGCTCATCGAGGGAAGCGAGGACGCGCCCCGGGAACTCACCTACAAGGAGTTGCTCGCCCGCGCGCACGCGCTGACCCCGCGCCTGCCCGCCACCGGCCTGGTCGGCGTGCTCGCGTCACCGGGCGCCGCGTTCGTCGTCGGCATGCTCGGCATCTGGCAGGCGGGCGCGGCCTATGTGCCGCTGGACGTGCGGGCCCCCGCCGCACGGACCGCGGGCCTGGTGGCGGACAACAACATCAGCTGCCTGCTGGCGGACGCCGAACACAGGGAACTGGCCGCGAAGATCGCCGCCGAGACCGGCGCCGACATCGTGCTCCTCGACGACACCGAGCACCCCGAACCCGCCGAACCCGCCGGCCTGCCCGACGGCCCCGGCACCCCCGACGACCCCGACGCGCTGGCGTACGTCATCTTCACCTCCGGCTCCACCGGCACGCCCAAGGGCGCGATGGTGCAGCACGGCGGCATGGTCAACCACCTGCGCGCCAAGATCGAGGACCTCGGCCTGACCTCGGCCGACACCGTCCTGCAGAACGCGCCGCTCACCTTCGACATCTCCGTGTGGCAGCTCCTGGCGGGCCTGCTGGTCGGCGGCCGGGTGCGCATCGTGTCCCGCACCGTCGCCGCCGACCCCAACCTGCTGTTCCCGCTGGCCGCACGGGAGAAAGTCACCGTCGTCGAAGTGGTGCCCTCGCTGCTGCGCGCCGCACTCGACGCCTGGGACCTGGCCGGCAACGGACCGCGGCTGCCCGCCCTGCGCTGGCTGCTGGTGACGGGCGAGGCGATGCCCGCCGAACTGTGCGAGCGCTGGTTTCGCCGCGAACCGGCGATTCCCCTGCTGAACGCCTACGGACCCACCGAGTGCTCCGACGACGTCACCCACGCGGTGCTCACCGCCGACGACGGCATCACCGGCGCCGCCGGACGCCGCGTCCCGATCGGCCGCGCCGTGCGCAACACCTCGCTGTACGTCCTGGACGACCACCTGGCGGCCGTGCCCCGCGGCGTCATCGGCGAGCTGTACGTCAGCGGGGCCGGCGTGGGCCGCGGCTACCTCGGCGACGGCCCCAAGACCGCCGCGACGTTCCTGCCCGACCCGTTCGCGGGCGGCGGCGCGCGCATGTACCGCACCGGCGACCGGGTGCTGTGGCGCGCCGACGGACAGCTGGAGTTCGTCGAACGCCGCGACCACCAGGTCAAGCTGCGCGGCAACCGGATCGAACTGGCCGAGATCGAGGCCGCGATGCTCGCCCAGGCCCACGTACGCGACGCGGCCGTCACGGTGTTCGGCGAGCTGGGCAGGCAGCGCCTGGTCGGCTACGTGGTGCCCGCCGACACCGCGCAGGACGACCCGGCACACCTGCGCGAGCGGCTCGGCGCAGTGCTGCCCGCGTACATGGTGCCGTCCGTGATCGTGGCGCTGGACGCGCTGCCGCTGACCGCCCACGGCAAGGTGGACCGCAAGGCGCTGCCCGAGCCGGACGCCGACGACGTGGTGCGCACGGGCGGAGCGGGCACGCCGCGCACCCCCGGCGAGGAGCTGCTGTGCCGGCTGTTCGCCGAGGCGCTCGGCCTGAGCGGGGTCGGCCCGGACGACAACTTCTTCGACCTGGGCGGCGACAGCATCATCTCGATCCAGGTGTCCAGCCGGATCGGCCGCGAGGGCCTGCAGGTCACCCCGCAGCAGATCTTCCAGCTCAAGACGCCGGCCGCGATCGCCGCGGCCGCCGTGCCGGTGCGCCCGCCGTCGGCGCCCCGCGCCGAGGACGGCATCGGCGCCGTCGAGCCGCCGCCGGTGACCGCGCAACTCTGCGCGGACCTGGCCCTGCTGGCCGCCGAAGGCCTGCCCGACGCGGCCCGCCGCTACGGCCAGTACGTGGTCGTCGACGTGCCCGAGGGCACGGACACCGACCGGCTCGGCCACGCGCTGCAGGCCGTGCTCGACCACCACGACGCCCTGCGGATGCAGGTGAGCGTCCCCGTCGCCGGGCAGTGGGTGATGGAGACCCTGCCACCGGGCTCGGTCAAGGCCGGCGACGTGCTCACCGAAGCCGCCGCCGCGCCGATACCGGACCTGGCGGCGGCCGCGGGGATGCGGATGGACCCCGAGCACGGCATCGTCACCCAGGCGGTCCTCGTCCGCGGCACCCACGACGCACCGGACCGGCTGCTGTGGCTGGTCAACCACCTGTGCGTGGACGGCGTCTCCTGGCGGGTCCTGGTGCCGGACCTGCGCGAGGCCTGGGAAGCGGTGACCGCCGGCCGCGACATCGCGCTCGATGCCGTCGGCACCTCCTACCGGCAGTGGTGCCGCACCCTGGGCCGCGACGCCCGCTCCAGCGGGCGCCTGGCCGAGTTCCCCGCCTGGCTTCAGCAGGTCCGCGACAGCGGCCCGCCCCTGGCCGCCCGGCCGCTCGACCCGCTGCGCGACACCTACGCCACCGGGCACGCGCTGCGCCTGGTCCTGCCCCCCGAGGTGACCAGGCCGCTGCTCGGCGCGACCCCCGCCGTGCTGGGCGTCGAGGTCAACGACGTCCTGCTGACCGCGCTGGCCATCGCCGTCGCCGACTGGCGCCGCCGCAGGGGCGAGGACGCCGGGCAGGTCCTGGTGGAACTGGAGGGACACGGCCGCGAGCCCATCGACGGCGAGGACCTGGCCCGCACGGTGGGCTGGTTCACCAGCGTCTTCCCCGTACGCCTGGACACCTGCGCGGACGGCGGCGACCTGGACTGGGACGAGCTGTGGGCCGGCGGCGCCGCGCTGCAGCGGCTCGCCGAACGCACCTACGCCGCGCCCGGCCGCGGCCTGGGCTATGGCCTGCTGCGCTACCTGAACGCGCAGACACAGACCGCGCTGGCCCGGTTCGCGCCGCCCGAGCTCGGCCTGAACTACCTGGGCCGGTTCGCCGCGGGCACCGGCACCGGCGCCTGGCAACTGGACGGCGGCGACGCGGTGATCGCCACCGCCACCAGCCCGGACATGCCGCTGCGGCACGTCCTGGCCGTCACGCCCGTGACCGAGGACCGGCCCGAGGGGCCGCACCTGGTCGCCGACTGGCTGTGGGCGGGCGAGCTGTTCGCCGACACGGACGCCGAGGACATCGCACACACCTGGTTCCGGGCCCTGCGCGCCCTGGTCGCGCACTGCGGAGCCAACAAGAGGGAGACATCGTGACTCAGTCGCAGCGAGCGGCGGCGGACGGACCGCGGGACATGCACGAGGCCGCACTCACCCCGGCGGTGCAGCGGCTGCGGGACCGGGCCGGCGCACTGCCCGAGGCGGGCGCGCAGTCGGGCGAGTTCCTGGTCCTCAACGCCCCCCAGGGCACCGACCTGGCCGCGCTGACCGCGGCCGTGCAGGCGCTGCTCGATGGGCACGAGGCGCTGCGGCTGTGCCTGACCGAGCCGTTCGAGGGCCTGCTGACCTCGGGAGTGCTCCCCGTGGGGGCGGTGCGCGCCGAGCAGCTGGTGTCCCAGGCCCCGGCGGACGCCGAGCCGGCCGACCTGGCCGCGGCCGCGCGGGAGCGCCTGGCCGTCGGCGAGGGCATCACGCTGCAGGCCGTGCTCGCCGGGCAGCGCCTTGTGCTGCTCGCGCACGAGCTCGTGGTGGACGCCGCATCGTGGCGGGTGCTCGCCGACGACCTGCTCGCCGGGTGCCGCGACGCCGTCGCCGGGCGCACACCGGTGGCCGGCGACGTGCCGGTCCCCTACCGGGACTGGGCGGCCCGCCTCGCCGAGCAGGCGCGCGCCGCACACCGGGTGCGCGAGCTGCCCGCGTGGACCGAACAGCTGGACTCCGACGCCCAGTTGGTGCCGGATATGGTGCTCGATGCGGCCAAGCACACCGCGGCCGCGCTGTGCCATCTGCGCCAGGAGCTGCCCGCACAGGCCAGTGCGGCCCTGCTGTCCACGCTGCCGTCGGCGTTCCACGCCACCACCGAGGACGCGCTGCTCGCCGCGCTGGCGATCGCCGCGGCGGCGCACCGCGGCGAGGCCGAGGCGGGCCGCACCGCCGTGCTGGTCGAGCTGGCCGGCCACGGCGGCCGGCCGCCCGTCGAGGACCTCGACCTCAGCCGTACGGTCGGCCACTGCGGCAGCGGATTCCCGGTGCGGGCGGACGCGGCCGTGCTCTACCCCGAGGACCTCACGCCCGGCGACGCGGACCTGGACGACGCCCTCAAGCGGGTCAAGGAGCAGCTGCGGGCGCTGCCCGACGGCGGCGCGGGCTACGGCGTGCTGCGCCGCCTCAACCCGCAGACCGCAGGGGTGCTCGCCCGGCGCGGCACCCCGCAGGTGCGGCTGCGCTTCGACGCGGAGCTGCCCGCTGCGGTGAGCGCCGCCGCTCACCCGGCCACCCCCGTCGAGCACGCGGTGAGCGTGACCGTGGCGGTGCGTGAGGGCCGGCTGGTCGCCGACTGGGCCTACCTGCCCGACCTCGTGCCCGGCTGCGCCGAGCTGGCCGAGGAATGGCTGCGGCTGCTCGGCCTGCTGGCCGAGCACGCAAGCATGCCGGGTGCGGGCGGCCGTACGCCCTCGGACCTGACCGTCTCGACGCTGACGCAGCGCGAGATCGACGACCTGGAGGCCGACCTGGGGCCGCTGCAGGACGTGCTGCCCCTGTCACCGCTGCAGAAGGGCATGCTGTTCCACGCGGGCCTGCACAAGAACGAACTGGACGTCTACCACGTCCAGGTGCACGCGGACCTGACCGGGCCGCTGGACGAGGACCGGCTGCGCGCCGCCACCGCGAGCCTGCTGCAGCGCCACGTCAACCTGCGCTGCTGCTTCCGCTACAGCGCGACCGGCGAGCAGCTGCAGGTCATCCCCGAGACGATCGAGCTTCCCTGGGCGCACGTCGACCTGAGCGGCGCCTCCCCGACGCAGCTCGCCGACTTCGCGGCCGCCGACCGGGACCGCGGCGTGGACCTGGCGGCTCCCCCGCCCATGCGGTTCACGCTGATCCGCCTGGGCCCCGACCGGCACCGGCTGCTGTGGACGTTCCACCACATCGTGGCGGACGGCTGGTCCACCCCCATCGTGCTGCGCGAGCTGCTGAGCGCCTACCAAGACGGCGTACCCGCCTCCCCCGAACCGCGGCCGTACCAGGACTACTTGCGCTGGCTGGGCGAGCGCGACGTCGCGAGCGCCGAGCGGGCGTGGCGGGCGGCGATGACGAACGTGTCCGAGGGCACGCTGGTCTCGCCCCACGGCGAGGAGATCCCGCCGGTGCGGCCCGAGCACCTCTTCTCCGATCTGCCGGCGGACCTGACCGACGCGGTCACCGCCTTCGCGCGCCGCCGCGGCCTCACGCTCGCCACCGTGGTGCACACCTGCTGGGCGATCCTCGTCGGCCAGCTCACCGGCAGCCGGGACGTGGTGTTCGGCAGCGTGCAGTCCGGCCGCCCGGCCGACCTGTCCGGGGTGGACGAGATGGTCGGCATGTTCGTGAACACCCTGCCGGTGCCGGTGCGGCTCGACCCCTACCGGTCGTTCGCCGACGTCGCCGCCGGACTGCAGGACGAGCAGCTGTCCCTGACCGACCACCAGCACCTGGGCCTGGGCGACATCCAGCGGCTGACCGGGATCCGCAGGCTCCTGGACACGTCCGTGACCATCCAGAACTATCCGACGGACCTGGCGGAGCTGAGTGCGATCGTGCCGGGCCTGGCCGTGGACGACGTCCAGGCCGAGCTCTCCGGCGAGTACACGATGGCGCTGCTGGTGCACCCGGGAACCCGGATCGGGCTGCAACTGGCCTACCGGCCTGACCTGTTCACGGCGGACGGCGCCGAGCGGGTCGTGCGGCGGCTGACCGGGCTGCTGGCCACCGTGGTGGAGCACGCGGACAGGCCGCTGGGGGCGCTGGATGCGCTCACCGCCGACGAGCGTGCCGACCTCGTCGGCCCGTGGGCGGGCGCCCTGGCCGAGCGCCGGGTGTGCGACGTGCCGACGCTGTTCGCCGAACAGGTCGCCGCCGCGCCCGACGCACCGGCCCTGAGCTGGAGCGGCGGCGCGATGAGCTACGCCGAACTGGACGCGCGGGCCAACCGGATGGCGCACGAGCTGATCGCGTGCGGTGCGGGCCCGGACACGGTGGTCGCGCTGGTGCTGCCGCGCACCCCCGAACTGCTTGTGACGGTCCTTGCGACGCAGAAGGCCGGTGCCGCCTACGTCCCGGTCGACCCGCAGTACCCGGCCGACCGGATCGCGTTCATGCTCGAGGACTCCCGGCCGGCCGTGATCGTGTCCACCGTGGACATCGGCCCCGCGCTGCCCGCAGGCGGGGCCGAGATGATCCTGGTCGACGACCCGGACCGGGCGGCGCGGGTGGCCGCCCGCCCCGCGGGCGATCCGACCGACGCCGAGCGCACCCGGCCGCTGCTGCCCACCGACGCCGCGTACGTGATCTACACGTCCGGGTCGACCGGGCGGCCCAAGGGCGTCGTGGTGGACCACCTGGGGTTCACCAAGATGGTCTTCGACCTGATCGCACGGTTCGACGTCGTGGCGGACACCCGGATGCTGCAGTTCGCCCCGTCCAGCTTCGACGCCTCGATCTGGGAGTGGTCGATGGCGCTGCTCGGCGGCGGCACGCTGGTGCTGACCGACGAGCTGAGCCGGCTGCCCGGGCCCGCGCTGGTCGACCTGATCGCCGAGCAGCGGGTCAATCTGCTGGCGTTCCCGCCCGCGGTCGCCGCGGCGCTGCCCGAGGGCAGCACCCTGCCGGCCGACCTGACCATGGTGGTCGCCGGTGAGGCCTGCCAGAAGGAGGTCGTGACGCGCTGGTCGGACAGCGTGCGGATGTTCAACGGCTACGGCCCGACCGAGACCGTGCTCGCCTCCACCTGCGCCGGCCCGCTGCACGGGCCCGAACGCCCCTCGATCGGGCGGCCGTTGGCGGCGCACCGGGTGTATCTGCTTGACTCCGCGCTGCGCCCGGTGCCGGCCGGGGTGACCGGGGAGATCTACGTCAGCGGCGGGCTGGCCCGCGGCTATCTGAACCGGCCCGGCTTCACCGCCTCCCGGTTCGTGTCCTCCCCCTTCGACGCCGCGGGCGAGCGGATGTACCGCACCGGCGACCTCGCCCGCTGGGACGCGCACGGGGTGCTGCACTACGTGGGCCGCGTGGACGACCAGGTGAAGCTGCGCGGGTACCGGATCGAACTGGGTGAGGTCGAGGCCGCGCTGCGCGGCGCGCCCATGGTCGGCGACGCGTCCGTGGTGCTCGGCGAGGACGGCGGCGGCAAACGCCTGGTCGGCTACGTGGTGCCGGTGCCCGGCGGTGAACTGCCGGATGTGGACCTGGTGCGCGAGCATGCCGCGGGCGAGCTGCCGGACTACATGGTGCCCGCTGCCCTGGTCGCGCTGGAGAGCCTGCCGCTGACCCCGAACGGCAAGGTGGACCGCAAGGCCCTGCCCGAGCCGGGCGCCGTGGCACGGCCGGTGGGCCGCGCTCCGCGGACCCCGCTGGAGGAGAGCCTCGCCTTCGTCTTCGCCCAGGTCCTCGGCCTGGACTCGGTCGGCATCGACGACGACTTCTTCGTCCTGGGCGGGCACTCGCTGCTGGCCACGAAGGTGATCGCCCGGCTGCGGGCGATGCTGAACCTGGAGGTGCCGATCCGGGCGCTGTTCGAGGCCCCGACGGTCGCGGGCCTGGCGCTGGCGATCGGCGGCGCGGCGGCGGCGCGCCCGCCGCTGCGGCCCGCCCCCGGCGACGAGCGCCGGCACGGGCTGTCCTTCGCCCAGCAGCGGCTGTGGTTCCTGGACCGGCTGCAGGAGGCGGACGCCGCCGGCATGTACAACGTGCCGATCGCGATCCGGCTCTCGCAGGCGGGCGACGGGCCCGCGCTGCGCGCCGCGCTCGCCGACGTGAGCGCGCGGCACGAGGTGCTGCGCACCGTGTACGCGGAGCAGGACGGGGTCGCCGTCCAGCACGTCCTGGACCCGCAGCCGGACCTGCCGGTCACGGTCGTGCCCGTTGCGGCCGGTGATCTGGACGCGGCGCTCGCGGACCAGGCGGACACCAGGATCGACCTGACCGGGCCGCCGCTGCGCTGTGTGCTGTACGAGGTGGACAACGGTGAGCACGTGCTGCTCCTGGTGATCCATCACATCGCCTTCGACGGCGCGTCGATCACACCGCTGGTGCGCGACCTGTGCGCCGCCTACGCGGCGCGGATCGAGGGGCACGCCCCCGACTGGAGCCCGCTGCCCGTGCAGTACCGGGACTACGGCGTGTGGCAGCGCGACCTGCTGGGCGATGCCGACGATCCGGACAGTGTGGCCGCACAGCAGCTGGAGTACTGGCGCCGGGCGCTGGAGGGCTCTCCGGAGGCCCTGGACATCGCGACCGACTACCTGCCCCCCGCGGTGCCGCGCTACGAGGGCGAGGAGCTGGCGTTCGAGATCCCGGCGCAGCTGCACCGGGACCTGACCCGCCTCGCGGCCGAGCTGGACGCCAGCGTGTTCATGGTGGTCCAGGCCGCCTTCGCGACGCTGCTCACCCGGCTCGGCGCCGGCACCGACATCCCGCTGGGCACCTCGGTGGCGGGCCGGGACGACGAGGCGCTGGAGGACCTGATCGGGTTCTTCGTCAACACCCTGGTGCTGCGGACCGACACCAGCGGCGATCCGACGTTCGCCGACCTGGTGCACCGGGTGCGGGAGACGGATCTGGCCGCGTACGCCCACCAGGACCTGCCGTTCGAGCACCTGGTCGAGGCGCTCAACCCGAACCGGTCGGCGACCCGGCAGCCGCTGTTCCAGTACCGGCTGACGATGACGAGCCGGCAGGACACCGGCGCGCAGGCGGCCGCCCTGTTCGGGTCGATCACACCGGTGCCGCTGCGCCGGGCCAAGTTCGACCTGATGATGCTGCTCGACGAGTGCTTCGTCGACGGCGAACCGAGCTCGCTGACCGGTGTCCTGGAGTACCGCACCGAGCTGTATGCCCGCAGCACGGCCCAGCGCACCGTCGACCGGTTCCTGGCCCTGCTGAGCGCGGCGGTCGCCGACCCGCGGGCGCGGGTGAGCCAGCTGGAGGTGCTGTCCGCCGCGGAGCGGGCACGCCTGGATGAGCTGGGCGCCGGCCCGGTCACCGCGGAGGACTACGAAGGTGTGGTGGCCCGGGTGCGGGCGCACGCCGCGGCCCGCCCCGACGCCGTCGCGGTGTCCGACGTGGACGGCGCCACCACCTACGCCCAGCTGGTCGGCCGTGCCAGCGCGCTGTCGCGGCGGCTGACCGGCGGCGAGCGGGTGGCGGTGCTGGCCGGTCCCGGCGCCGGGCACATCGCCGCCGTGCTGGGCGTGCTCGGCGCGGGCCGGGCGTACGTGCCGCTGGACGTCACCGCGGGTGCGGGCGCGCTCGCCGGCCTCCTGCGGGACAGCGGGGCGGACCAGCTGATCGTGGACGAGAGCCACCGTGCTCTGGCCGACGAGGTGATCGCCGAGGCCGCGGAGCGGTACGGCCTGCGGGTCGAGCCGGTGGCGCTGGAGGCCGGGGTGGACCCGGCGGCTGCTCTGGCACCCGACACGGACGCCCCGGACGCGCCCGCCTACGTGGTCCTCCCCACCGCCGGCCCCGGGGCGGTCACGGTCGCCCGCGCGGGCCTGGTCAACCAGCTGCTGGCCAAGGCCGAGACGCTGGGCCTGACCCCGCGGGACCGGCTCCTGCACCACGCGCCGGTCCCCGTGGACCGCGCGATGTGGCAGCTGCTGGCGCCGCTGGTGTCCGGCGGCACGGTGCAGGTGGCCGACCGGGACGCGGCCCGCGAGCCGCGCGCCCTGTTCGAGACCGTGCGCAGCGGTGAGGTCACCGTGCTCGAGGTCGTCCCCGGCCTGCTGTCGGCCGCGCTCGACGCGTGGGACGGCGAGGGCAGCGCGGTGGACCCCGGCCGGCTGCGCCGGCTGACGGTCACCGGCGAGGTGGTGGGCGCGGACCTGTGCAACCGCTGGCTGGCCCGGTTCCCGCAGATACCGATCGTGCACTGCTACGGCCCTGCCGAGTGCGCCGGCGACGTCGCGCACGCCGTGATCAGCGCGCCGCCGGCGGCGCGCCGGCGGGTGCCGGTCGGCAGGCCGCTGCGCAACACGACCCTGCACGTGCTCGGCCCCGACCTGCGCCCGGTTCCCGGCGGCGTGCCCGGCGACCTGTATGTCAGCGGCGTCGGCGTGGGCCACCTGGGCTCGGCCGCGCCCGCCGCGACCGCGTTCGTGGCCGATCCGGCCGCGCCGGACGGCGGCCGCATGTACCGCACCGGCGATGTCGTGCGCTGGGGCGCGGACGGCGAGCTCGAGTTCCTGGGCAGGCGCGAGGAGCAGGCCAAGGTCAGGGGATTTTGGATCGAGCCGGGCGAAGTCGAGGCCGCGCTGCGTGCGCTGCCCTACGTCAGCCAGGCCGCGGTGCGCGTGGACGGGCAGGACGAGGCCGCCTGGCTGTCCGCCTACGTCGTGCCCGTCCCGGGCGCGCAGGTGCCGGAGGCCGCCGCCCTCGGCTCCGCGCTGTCCGCGGTGCTGCCCGACTACATGCTGCCCTCGGCGGTGCTGGTCCTGGACGAGCTGCCGCTGACGGCCGCCGGCACGGTGGACCGCGCGGCGCTGGCGTCGATCGAGCCGGGCACGTCCACGCCGGGCCGTGAACCGCGTACCGCGGCGGAGCGCCTGGTGTGCACCGTGTTCGCGGACGTGCTGGGCCAGGGGCCGGTGGGGGTCGACGACGACTTCTTCGAGCTGGGCGGGCACTCGCTCCTTGCGATCTTCGCGCTGGGCCGGGTGCGGGCCGAGCTGGGCGTCGAACTGCCGGTGCGCGCGCTGTTCGAGGCGCGCACCCCGGCCGCGCTGGCCGCGCTGCTGCCGCAGGCGGAGCAGGCGGAGCGGCCGCCGCTGCGGCCCGCCGCCCCGCTCGCCGAGGGCGAGCACTGGCCGCTGTCGTTCGCACAGCGCAGGCTGTGGTTCCTCAACCACATGGCCGAGGGCGGCACCGGCACCTACAACGTGCCCATCGCGATGCGCTATACGGGCGTGCCGGACCTGGCGGCGTTCGAGGCGGCGCTCGGTGATGTCGTGGCCCGCCACCAGGTGCTGCACACGGTCTTCCCCCAGGACGCCGACGGCGTGCCGCACCAGGAGCCCCGGGCGGACTTCCGGCCGCGGCTGCGGGTGGTGGACGTGCCCGGCGCGGATCTCGCGGCCGAGCTGGCACGCGAGGTGGACCGCGGCTTCGACCTGGAGACCGAGTGCCCGGTGCGGGCCCACCTCTACCGGCTGGACGACGGCGAGTCGGTGTCGTTGCTGGTGTTCCACCACATCGCGGTGGACGGGGTGTCGACCGGCCCGCTGCTGCGGCAGTTCGCCGAGGCGTACGCCGCGCGGCTGGCGGGCCGGGCGCCCGGCTGGGCGCCGCAGGCCCTGCAGTACACGGACTTCGCGGTGTGGCAGCGCGACCTGTTCGGCTCCGAACGCAACGCGGAGGGGCCGCTGTCCAAGCAGCTGGCCGAATGGCGCGAGGTGCTCGCCGACCTGCCGGACGAACTGGAGCTGCCGCGCGACTTCGCCCGGCCCGCCGTCAGCAGCCACACCGGCGAAACCGTCCGCTTCGCCCTGGACGCCGACCTGCACCGGGCGCTGGCCCAGCTGGCCCAGGAGCACAACAGCACCCTGTTCATGGTCGTCCAGGCCGCCGTCGCCGCCCTGCTCACCAAGCTGGGGGCCGGCACGGACATCCCGCTGGGCAGCACGGTCACCGGCCGCGACGACGAGGGCCTGCACGACATGGTCGGGTTCTTCGTGAACACGCTCGTGCTGCGCACCGACACCAGCGGCGACCCCAGCTTCGTGGACCTGCTGGGCCGGGTCCGGGAGACCGACCTGGCCGCGTACGCCCGCCAGGACGTGCCGTTCGAGTACCTCGTGGAGGACCTCAACCCGGTCCGGTCGCTGGCCCGTCACCCGCTGTTCCAGGTGCTGGTGCAGTTCACCGCGGACGACGGCACGCCGCCGCTGGCGCTTGCGGGCCTGGACTGCCGCGAGGAGCCGCTGCACAACATGCGGCCCAAGGCCGACCTGGCCTTCGACCTGCTCGAGCGGCGGACCGGCGGCGCGCCGGACGGGATCCTCGGCGCTCTGGTGTTCAGCTCGGACCTGTTCACCCGGGCCTCGGGCCAGCAGCTGGGCGAGCGGCTGATCCGGCTGCTGCGCGCGGTCGCCGATCGGCCGCACCAGCCGCTGAGCGCGGTGACGGTGCTGGCACCCGGTGAGCTCGAGCGCATCATGGTGCACCGCAACGACACCGCGGTGGCCGTGCCGCCGGCCCTGGTGCCGGGCCTGTTCGCCGCGTCGGTGCGCCGGGCCCCGGACCGTATCGCCCTGCGCTGCGGTGCCCGCGCGCTCACCTACCGGGAGCTGGATGAGCGGGTGGGCCGGCTGGCGGGCGCGCTCCTGGCGCGGGGCGCCGGCCCGGACACGGTGATCGGCATCGCGCTGCCGCGCGTGCCGGAGCTGGTGGTCGCCGCGCTCGCGGTGGCCCGCGCCGGAGCGGCGTACCTGCCCCTGGACCCCGACCACCCGGGCGACCGCATCCGCTACATGCTCAAGGACGCCGGGCCGCTGCTGGTGATCACCGACGCGGCGACCGCGGCCGGGCTGCCGGACACGGACGTGCCGCACCTGCTGGTGGACGCCCCGGATGCGGCTGCGGGGCCTGCTCCCGCGGAGCCGGCCGGGCTGCTGCCCGCCCACGCGGCGTACGTGATCTACACGTCCGGCTCGACGGGCCGCCCCAAGGGCGTCACCGTGCCGCACGGCGCCCTGCGCAATCTCCTGGCGGACATGCGCGGCAGGCTGGACCTGGCGCAGGGGGAGCGCTTCCTTGCGACCACCACGTTCGGTTTCGACATCGCCAACCTGGAGCTGTTCGTCCCGCTGCTCGCGGGCGGCGAGCTGGTCCTTGCGGACCGGGCGGCGGTGCGCGACGCGCAGGCCCTGGCGGCGTTGATCACGGCTGAGCGGATCGATGTCATGCAGGCGACGCCGAGTCTGTGGCGGGCGCTGCTGGAGGCGGACGCCGCCGCGCTGCGCGGACTGCGGGTGCTCACGGGCGGGGAGGCGATCGACGAGGCGCTGGCGGCGGAGCTGGCCGCGACGGCCGGCTCGGTGCTCAACGTCTACGGCCCGACCGAGACCACGATCTGGTCCACGTCGAGCCCGGTGGACCGTGAGCGGGCCGGGGCGCCCGCGATCGGCCTGCCGATCGCCAACACCCGCGCCTACGTGCTGGATTCCCGGCTGCGTCCGGTGCCGGACCGGGTGCTGGGCGAGCTGTACCTCGCCGGCGAGGGGCTGGCGCGCGGCTACCACGGCCGGCCCGCCCTGACCGCGGACCGCTTCGTGGCCGACCCCTTCGGCCCGGCGGGCGAGCGGATGTACCGCACCGGCGACCTGGTCCGCTGGGGCCACGACGGCCGGCTCGAGTACGTCGGCCGCATCGACCACCAGGTCAAGATCCGCGGCTTCCGGATCGAGCTCGGCGAGGTCGAGGCCGCGCTGCGGGCGCTTCCCGGGGTGAAGGACGCCCTGGTGCGCGTCGACGGCGAACGGGCGCGGCTGCTGGGCTATGTGGTGCCCGACGCGGGCGTTGAACCGGTGCCGGAGCAGCTGCGCGCGCAGCTCGCCGCATGGCTGCCGGACTATCTGCGGCCGTCCGCGCTGGCCGTGCTGGACGCGTGGCCGCTGACCCCCAACGGCAAGGTGGACCGGGCGGCGCTGCCGATGCCGGACGCGGCCGTCCACGACCGGCGCCCGCCGCAGACCGTGGCGGAGGAACTGCTGTGCGGCGTGTTCGCCGATGTGCTGGGCCTGCCCGAAGTGGGCGTGCTGGACGACTTCTTCGACATCGGCGGGCACTCGCTGCTCGCCCCCGGGCTGATCGGCCGCGCCGTGGCGGCGGGCCTGCGCCTGGACATCGCCGACCTGTTCACCCATCGCACGGTCGCCGCTCTGGCCGCGGTCGCGGGCGGGCGGCAGCCGGCGGAGCAGGCCGCGGCCTGGCGCGGCGAGGCGATGAGCCGCGTCATCGAGGGGGCCGGGCACCTCGATCCGGTCGCCCCGGTGCTGCCGATCCGGCCGGACGGCGACCGTGCCCCGCTGTTCTTCGTGCACAGCGGCGTCGGGTTCGCGCTGCCCTATGTCGGCCTGGCCCAGCACCTGGAGCCGGGGCACCCGGTCTACGGCCTGCAGTCGCCCGCGCTGTCCGGTGCGGCAGAGCTGCCCCGGAGCATGGGCGAGCTGGCCGAGGAGTATCTCGCCCGCATCCGGGAGATCCAGCCCGAGGGCCCCTACCACCTGCTGGGCTGGTCGTTCGGCGGCCTGGTGGTGCAGGAGCTCGCCGCCCGGCTGCGGCAGTCGGGGCAACAGGTCGCGCTGCTGATGAATCTGGACGGCTACCCCGAGCCCGACCGGGCGGCGGCGCGGGAGTCGGAGTCCGACATGCTGGTGAACGTCCTTGAGGTGCTCGGGCACGACCGGGCCCGGTTCGAGGGACGCACCCTGACCCCGCACGACGTGCTGGACGAGCTGCGCGGGGAGAAGCATCCGCTGCTGGCGCTCGGCGAGGACACGGTGCTGCGGATCATGGCGCTGTCCGACCGGCACGGGGCGCTGCTGCGGCAGTTCGAGCCGCAGCACTACGACGGCGAGCTGCACCTGGTGATCGCCACCGCCGAGCGCACCGAGGCGGAGCGGGCGGCGCTGGCCGACCGCTGGCGGCCCCATGTCGCGCAACTGACCGAACACGCCGTGGACGTGGGGCACGAGCACCTCATGCACCCGGCTCCGCAGGCCTGGCTCGCCGCCGTGGTCAACCGGCTGCTGAAGGACGCCTCGCAGCCGCAGGGGAAGGGCAGTGCGCGATGACCACGCAGGTGGCGACGGTCCGGGCCGGTGCGCTGGCCGCGGCCCTGACCGAGATCGAGACGGTGGCGGCGCGGCGGCTGCGCAGGCTGCGCCGCGCGCCGGGCAGGCTGGTCGGGATCGTCATGAACCCGATCATCGTGCTGGTGGCGTTCGGCTATCTGCTGGGTGCGTCGGTGGAGGTGCCCGGCGGCTCCGACTACAGCGAGTACATCTTCGCGGGCGGGCTGATGCAGGTGGGTCTGGCCGGCATCACGCCCACGGCGATGGCCGTCGCGATGGACCTGCGCAGCGGTCTGGTGGACCGGCTGCGGTCGCTGCCGATCTCCAAGGCCACCGTGCTGATCGGCAACTCGATCGGCGACCTGGTGATGGGTCTGTTCGGCATGGCGGTGGTCACCGTCGTCGGCCTGGTCCTTGGCTGGCGTCCGCACGGCGGTCCGCTGTCGGTGCTCGCGGGGTTCGCGGTGGCGGCGGCGTTCGTGTACGCGATGGTGTGGGTCGGCATCATGCTCGGGCTGCTCTGGCGCAATCCGGAGACGATCAGTTCGATCGGCGGTCTCATCGCGGTGCTGTTCTCGTTCCTGTCCACCGGTTTCATCTCCGCGGAGAAGATGCCGGCGCTGGTGCGCCCGATCGCCGAGTGGAACCCGGTCAGTGCCGTGGTCACGGTGGTGCGTCAGCGGTGGGGCAATCCGCAGCACGTGTCCGGGTTCGCCGCCACCCACTCCGTCCTGGTCGCCGTGGTGTCGCTGGCGGCCGTGCTGCTGGTCGCCGGTGCGGTCAGCATGCGGCGCTACCGGGCCGACACGCACTGAACCATCCAAGACCCCTGGAGCCGAGAGAGACATCATGACGGTGCAACCCGCCCGCGCACACGACGGCCTGGCTTTCCCCGATCTGGCCGACCCGCGCACGTTCATCGACACCGACCTGCCGGCGCTGTGGCGCGAGCTGCGTGCCGCATCCCCGGTCCACTGGAACCCGCCCGCGGAGGACCGGCCCGGATTCTGGGCCATCACGCGCTACGAGGACGTCCTTGCGGTCTACAAGGACAACAAGCGCTTCACCTCCGAGCAGGGCAACGTGCTGTCGACCCTGCTGCAGGGCGGCGACTCCGCGGGCGGCAAGATGCTCGCCGTCACCGACGGCGTGCGCCACCGCGAGACCCGCAAGCTGATGCAGAAGTCCTTCTCGCCGCGGGTCCTGGAGCACGTCGGCCAGCTGGTGCGCCGGCGTACCCAGCAGCTGATCGCGGAGGTGGTGGCGCGGCCGGAGGCGGACTTCGCCACCGATGTCGCCGACCACATCCCGATCAACACGATCGGCGACCTGATGGACATCCCGGTCGCCGACCGCGGGAAGCTGGTCGACTGGAACAACCGCACCCTGTCGCGTTACGACGAGGGCGACTCCCAGCTGGAGGAGTGGCTGGCGCGCAACGAAATCCTGCTCTACTTCGGCGAGCTGGCCCGCCAACGCCGCGAGTCGCCGGGGGACGACGTGGTCAGCGCGCTGGCCACCGGTCTGGTCGACGGCGAGCCGCTGTCCGAGGACGAGATCATCTTCAACTGCTACAGCCTGGTGCTCGGTGCGGACGAATCCAGCCGGATGTCCTCGATCGGCGCGCTGATCGCGTTCACCGAGCACCCCGACCAGTGGCGGGCGCTGAAGAACGGTGAGGTGAGCCTCGCCGACGCCACCGAGGAGGTGCTGCGCTGGACGACGCCCGCCATGCACTTCGGCCGCCGCGCCGTCGAGGACGTGGAGCTGCGCGGTGAGCTGATCCGCGCCGGTGACGTGGTGACGCTGTGGAACAGCGCGGCGAACTTCGACGAGGACGCCTTCCCGGACGCGCACCGCTTCGACCTCGGCCGCAAGCCCAACCGGCACGTCGCCTTCGGCCACGGCCCGCACTTCTGCATCGGCGCGTTCCTGGGCCGCGCGCATGTGTCGGCGGTGCTTGAGGCGCTGCGCGACCAGGTGGCCGGCATCGAACTCCGCGGCGAGCCGCGGCGGCTCTATTCGAACTTCGTCTACGGCTACCAGGGGCTGCCGGTCGCCCTGACCGCCGAACGGTGAAACGGCGTACAGCGCGTCCTGCGCGTACAGGAGGAGTGGGGACATGAGCGGCAATCCTTTTGATGACGACAACGGCGCTTTCCTGGTGCTGGTCAACGCGGAGGAGCAGTACTCCCTGTGGCCGGCGTTCGCGGAGGTTCCGGACGGCTGGCGGGTGGCGCTGGAGCAGGGCCCGCGGGCCGAGGCGCTGGCCTATGTGGAGCAGCACTGGAGCGACATGCGGCCCAAGTCGCTGCGGGATCGCGTGGCCCGGCCGTGAGTTGCGCCATCAGGGCCGAGGGCCTGGCCCGGAGCTACGGCGGGATGACCGCGCTCGCCGGCATCGACCTCGAGGTGGCCGCGGGCACGGTGCTGGGTCTGCTCGGTCCCAACGGGGCCGGCAAGACGACCGCCGTGCGCGTGCTGTCCACGCTCCTGAGGCCCAGTGGCGGCCGGGCCGAGGTGGCGGGGTTCGACGTGGCCCGCCAGCCCGCCCTGGTGCGCAGCCGGATCGGTCTTGCCGGGCAGTACGCGGCGGTCGACGAACTGCTCACCGGCCGGGAGAATCTGGTGATGTTCGGCCGGCTGCTGCACCTGAGCCGGCGGGGTGCGCGCGAGCGCGCGGACGAGCTGCTGCGCAGGTTCGAGCTGACCGGGGCCGCCGACCGCCCGGCGGGCACCTACTCCGGCGGCATGCGCAGGCGCCTTGACCTGGCCAGTTGCCTGATCGGCTCGCCTCAGGTGCTCTTCTTGGACGAGCCGACGGTCGGGCTCGACCCGGCCAGCCGGATCGTCCTGTGGAACACCGTGCGCGCCCTGGTGCGGGACGGCATGACCGTCCTGCTGACCACCCAGTACCTGGACGAGGCGGACTGGCTGGCCGACGACATCGTGGTGATCGAGTCGGGCCGGATCATCGCGGCCGGCACGCCGGAGGAGCTCAAGCGCAAGGTCGGCGAGGACCGTCTGGAGGTGCAGCTGGTCGCCTCGGCCAGGGCCGAGGAGGCCGCCGGTGTTGCCGACCTGGCGGTGTCCGTGCTCACCGCGGTCGCCCAGGCGCCGCCCACCGTGGACAGGGAGACCGGGCGGGTCTCGGTGCAGCTGACCGACGGCGCCCAGGGGGTCGGTGCCGCCGCGGTCGCGCTGCGTGAAGCGGGCGTGGACGTCGCGGACTTCGTCCTGCGCCGGCCGACGCTGGACGATGTGTTCCTGAACCTGGTGGGCCGCTCCGCCGACAACGGGTGAGGCCGCTGGCCCCCGTGCCGCGGCCGGGCCCGGCCCGTGCGTTGTTGGATCTTTCGTTCCTTTTCTGATGCCTCATCACATCTGATCGAGGCGAACCACAAGACACTCGGAGGATGTGCCGTGAGCGATGTGAGCAGTGTGCGGGTACGTGAGGACATGTACGCGGGGTGGCTGAGCGCCGCCGTGTACAGCGCCGCGCGGCTGCGCCTGGCCGACCATGTGGCCGACGGGGTGCGCAGCGTCGAGGAGTTGGCCGAGCTGACCGGGACGCACCCCGAGTCGCTCTACCGGCTGATGCGCGCGCTGGCCGGCGCCGGGTACTTCCGTGAGGAGGGCGAGCGGCGCTTCGGCACGACCCCGGTGGCCGAGTTCCTGCGCTCCGACACCGCGGACTCGGTCAAGGACCTGGTGCTGTTCTACGGCCGGGAGGTCTACCGCGCCTACGGGGCCCTGTCCGAGGCCGTGCGCACCGGCGAGCGTGCGTTCGACATCGAGTACGGCATGCCGCTGTGGGACTACCTGGACACGGTGGAGGACACCGGCAACGCCTTCCGCAAGGGCATGGGCGCGGTCACCTGGAGCGAGCAGCTGCCGCTGCCCCGCACGTACTCCTTCGCCGGCGTCGACACCGTGGTCGACGTCGGGGGCGGCACCGGGTCGATGCTGGCCGCGGTGCTGCACGAGCATCCCGGGATGAAGGGCGTGCTCGTGGAGATCTCCGCCGGGATCGACCACACCATGCGGCACTTCAAGGAGGCGGGCGTCGAGGACCGCGTCGAGCTGCGCGAGGGCAGCGCCTTCGACGAACTCCCCGAGGGCGACGCCTACCTGATCAGCTGTGTGCTGCACGCGATGGACGACGAGCAGAGCATCAAGGTGCTGCGGCGGATGCGGGACGCGATCAGGCCCGGCGGGCGGGTGGTCATCCTGGAGCGGATCGTGCCCGCGGGCAACGAGCCGGGCCTGGCCCGGATGCTGGACCTGACCATGATGCTGATGAACGGCGGCAAGGAGCGCACCGAGCAGGAGTGGCGGGCGCTGTTCTCCGCCAGCGGCTTCCGGTTCAGCAAGGCGGTGGCCATGCCGTACTTCAGCGGCGGCGCGGAGCTCTACGCCATCGAGGGCGTGCCCGTCGAGGAGTGAGCCGCCCGCACCGCCGGTGGCGGCGCACCCCCCGGAGCGTCCGCGTGCGGGCGCGCCGGGGGGTGCGGCGCGCAAGGGGCCGCGCCCCTGTGCGGCGGTGCCCTGCACAAGCGGCTGACACGGGGCTGACGCGCGGCTGACACGCGGGCAGGGGCGTGCCACCGGGCGGAAGGTAGGGGTAGCCCCATGTTCCGGGGTGCGAGGCGTGGTTAAAGTAGCGATCCGCATCGGGGTTCCAGGCTATGACCTGCGCATACGTGGAATTCCGGCGGATTCGCCACCGGATGTCCCGCCACCTTCGCACCGATGTCGGGAAGCGGGGCGGGGCCGTTCGCCAGCACCAGCATGTTCGAGCTCATTCGCCCTTCCACGCGTACCGCGGCCGACTCGAACCAACGGAAGACCCCGAAAAACAGGAGGCATTGATGCGTTCGAGGCGAGAGCAGCCCAGGACCGACGAGCTGCTGCGCTTACAGGACGTCCACAAGGTGTACGGGCGGTCGCGCAACAACGTGGCGGCACTGGCAGGGGTGTCGCTCGGCTTCCGGCGCCACACGTTCACCGCGGTGATGGGTCCTTCCGGCTCCGGCAAGAGCACCTTCCTGCACTGCGCCGCCCTGCTGGACCGGCCGACGTCGGGCAGCGTGCTCCTGGACGGCCAGGACCTGACGGCGATGAACGAGCGGTCGCTGACCAAACTGCGCAGGAACCGGATCGGGTTCGTCTTCCAGAGCTTCAACCTGCTGCCCGCGCTGACCGTGGTGGACAACGTGACGCTGCCGCTGCGGCTTGCGGGCAAGCGGCCCAACCGCAGGCTGGTGGCGGAGGTCATCGAGCGCACCGGCCTGACCGAGCGCCGCAAGCACCGCCCGGGCGAGCTCTCCGGTGGTCAGCAGCAGCGCGTGGCGATCGCCCGCGCCCTGGTCACCCAGCCCGACCTGCTGTTCGGGGACGAGCCGACCGGCGCCCTGGACACCGAGACCGCGCTGGAGATCCTGGGGCTGCTGCGCGAGGCGGTGGACTCCGGTGAGCAGACCGCGGTGATGGTGACGCACGACCCGGTGGCCGCCTCCCACGCGGACCGTGTGGTGTTCCTGGTGGACGGCCGCGTCAGCGCCGAACTGGAGCGGCCCACCGTCCAGCAGGTGGCGAGCCAGATGACCCAGCTCGGCGCGTGGGCGCGGGCGCAGCGGCCCGTGGGCGCGGATCGGGGGCTGTAGTGCTGCGCCTCGCCCTCAAGACCTTGCGGTTCCGCAAGGGCGGCTTCCTGGCGTCGCTGATCGCGCTGTTCGTCGGCGCCGTCGTCGTCCAGGGCTGCGGCAGCCTGCTGGAGACCGGCATCCGGGCCAACGTCAAGGCCGAGCGCCTGGCCGCGGCGCCCGTGGTGGTGACCGGCAGCCAGGACTATCCCGGCTCCCCCGTCGGCAACGACGACGATCCGCTGACCGAGCGGGTGCTGCTGGACGAGAAGCTGGTGGCCGCCGTGGCCAAGGTGCCCGGTGTGGCCAAGGCGGTGCCGGACGTGTCGGTGCCGATCACCGCGCTGGCGGGCCGGCCGGCCGAGGCGTTCGGGCACAGCTGGTCCAGCGCGGCGCTCTCGCCGTACAAGCTGGTGGCGGGTGGCGCGCCGGCCGCGGCCGATGACGTCGTGGTGGACCGGGCCACCGCCAAGAAGACCGGCGTGCGGCCGGGTGCGCGGCTGAAGGCGTCGGTGCGCGGCGTCCCGCACGTCTTCCGCGTCAGCGGGATCGCCGAGAGCCGCCACGCCACCCAGGCCGCGCTGCTGTTCACCGACGACCGGGCCATGCGCCTGTACGACCGGCCCGGGAAGATCGACGACATCGGGGTGCTCGCCACCGCGGGCACCGACCCGGCGCGGCTCGCCGACGCCGTCGGTGACGCGGTCTCGGGCCACGGCGCCCAGGCGCTGCACGGCAACGACCGCGGGGTCGCCGAGTTCCCGGCCGCGATCAGCGGCAAGCAGAACCTGATTCCGGTCGCGGGCGCCTTCGGCGGCCTGTCCACCATGGTCGCCATCTTCGTGGTGGGCAGCACCGTGGGCATGCTGGTGCAGCAGCGCCGCCGGGAGATGGCGCTGCTGCGCACGACCGGGGTCACGCCGGGGCAGTTGCGGCGCATGGTGATGGCGGAGACGGCGCTGGCGGCGGTGCTCGCGGGCGCCCTGTCCATCGTGCCGGGGCAGGCGTTCGGCCGCTTCATGTACGACGTGCTGGTCGACCAGGACCTGATCCCCGGGGAGATGATCTTCAGTCAGGGGTTCATCCCCCGGCTCGCCGGGTTCGGTGCCACGCTGTTCGCGGCGCTGGCCGCGGCGTTCATCGCCTCCCGCCGGGTCTCGAAGGTCCGGCCGACCGAGGCGATGGCGGAGGCCACGCTGCAGACCCGCTGGATCAGCCCGATCCGCATGATCCTGGCGTTCTTGTTCCTCGGCGGTGCGAGCGCGCTCGCGATCGTGACGGCGACGGTGATGAGCGGGCCGACCGCGGCGAGCACGTCCGCGCCGGCCGCGATGCTGTGGGCCGTGGGGGTCGCCCTGGTGTCCCCGGCCCTGTGCCGCTGGCTCGCGGCGCTGCTGCGGTGGCCGGTGAGCTGGCTCACGGGCCTTTCGGGCCAGCTGGCGATGCTGAACGCGTCCGTGCGCCGGGTCCGCCTTGCCGCGGCGGTCACCCCGATCATGCTGGCGACCGGCCTGGCCACGGCGCTGATCTACCTGCAGACCAGTCAGGACGACGCCAGCAACCGGGTGTTCGCCAAGAACCTGAAGGCGGACGCGATCGTCACCGTGCAGGACGGCGCGCTCCCGCCCTCGCTGGTGGACACCTTCTCCCGGCTGCCGCAGGTCGAGGGGGCATCCGCGTCGGCGGCCAGCGAGGGAAGCCTGGAGACCGTCCTGGAGCCGGGCAAGAACGACAACGGCACCAGGACGGAGCCCAAGGTCAGGCCGACCAAGATCGACCTGCAGGGAGTCACGGGGGCCGGCGCACGGCAGACCATCGCGCACCGTGCGGTGCAGGGCGACTTCGGGAAGCTGACCGGCAACAGCATCGTGCTGCCCGACCACATGCTGCGCGACCGGGACCAGAAGGTCGGCGACCGGGTGCGGCTGCGCTGGGGCAACGGCCAGGCGAGCTCGATGACGGTGGTCGGATCGTTCGACCCGCCGCGCGGGTTCGACTACGCGATGGTGCCCGCGGCGGCGCTGCTGCCCCACACCACGGACGGCAAGCTGTCCCAGATCCTGGTGAAGGCCAAGTCCGGGGTGTCGTCCCAGGAGCTCCGGGCGGCGCTGCAGAAGCAGACCGACGGTGTGCCCGGAGCCTTCGTCGCCAGCCGCTCCGAAGCGAAGGCGGCGCACGCGGAGAGCGACAAGAGCGGCCGGGTGGCGAGCTATCTGCTGGCCGCCGTGGTGGTCGGCTATGCGGTGATCGCGCTGGTCAACTCCCTGATCGTGGCGACCGCCGAGCGGCGCAGCGAGTTCGCGCTGCAGCGGCTGATCGGCTCCACCGGCCGCCAGGTGCTGTGGATGATGTCCGTCGAGGCCCTGGTGACCGCGCTGGTCGGGATCGTGCTCGGCACCGGCGTCGCCGCCGGCTCGCTGCTGCCCTTCGGATTGGCCCTGGACGGGAACGTGCTGCCCAGCGGGCCCGGATGGATCTACGTGACGATCGTCGCGTCCGCGGTGGCGCTGACGTTCGTGTCGATCCTGCTGCCCACGACGCTCGCGCTGCGATGACCGGCCCCGGCATCCTCGCGTGCCGCGTACAGGCGGTCGGCGAGATC
>NZ_JBHYJH010000128.1:0-28843 GCF_042740445.1 Streptomyces sp. NPDC059003
CAGGCGCTCGGGCGTTTGAGGAGCGGGGTCTGGGGCGGAGCCCCAGTTCGGGAAGCCCCGATGCTCGTTAGTAGGAGTTCTGAGGGTAGTGCCTGGTCAGAGCGCGCAAAAGCCCCGCTCGGGACTTGGCCGAGCGGGGCGTGGTCGTGCGTGAGCTGATCAGCGCTGCGTGATCCAGCGCATGCCGGGCAGCTCGTCCCACTGCGCGAGCGGCCCATAGCGGTGCACGCAGTCGGGGCACACGACGTGCGTGAACCAGGCGCCGCCGCTCTGCTTCTGCACCTCACCTACGGGGACGGGGGCCGTTGTCTGGTGGCCGCAGATGCCGAGCACGGGCGGTGTGGGCTCGCTGGTGACTCCGTCGCGGGTCATGCGCACACCGCCCCGTACTCGTCGTGCCGCTCGGGGTTGGGGTAGTGGTAGCCCATGGTCGCGGCGACCAGGGCGAGGCAGCGTTCCTGTTGCCGTTCCGCCTCTTCTTGTTGCGCAACCCATGCTTGTAGGTAGGCGGGGACGAGCGGGCGGACGTCATCGAAGATCGTCGGCTGCTCCTCGGCGTCTGCGAGGGGCGGCAAGAGGTACCGGGGAGCGGGGGCGGCGGGCTGGCCGGTGGCGGGCTCGGCGGAGTTCCCTCGGGGCTCGGGGTGGCGAGTCCACGGAAGTAGTGAGAGCACCCATGTAAGGGCTCTGGCGATAGCATCGCGCATGGTCGTTTCAGCTCCTCTGAAGCTGTCTCGGCAAGCCCCGGTGGACCGGTCCTAAGCGGTCTTCCGGGGCGTTTTTGCGTTGCGACGTTAGCGAGGCATGTATCTAGCTGTCTATAGACAGGGGTATACAGGTGTCTCTATGTGTCTATGTGTGCCGATCGGTACCGTTCGCTCGTGATGGAGTTCGACCCGACCCGCCCGAAGTGGCAGCAGATCGCAGACGTGGTGAGGCAGCGCATTGACAGCGGCGAGTACCCGCCCCGGCACCTGGTCTCGGAAGTGCAGTTGGAGGGCGAATTCGGGGTGGCCAGGACAACCGTTCGCAAAGCAACGGCTGCGCTGCGCGAAGAGGGGCTGATCCTCACAACCCGCGGTATGGGGTCATTCGTCCGCGACCCCACCGCCGAGGGCGAGCGCTAAGGCGACGCATAACCCCGGCCAGTACTCCAGGGTCCGGGAAGCACTGGCCGGGGCCACAGGTGGCACTGCGTTGGGGGGTTCTCAACCAGCGCCCCGGCGCAATGCCCACCTCTCCCGCTACGACCGACGTAACGACGGAGCGGGATGCCCGTGGAACTGCGCGAGGGCCCTCACGCCCGCACCCTGTCGAACTCGGCAGCGCGCCGAGCCGCTACCGACCCGTCCGGCGGGGTGACCACGACGGGGCGCCCGTGGCCCTCCCAATAGCGGGTATGCCCTGTGTCGGCCGTGTGCTGTCGCATCCACGCCGCCACAGCTTGCGGGTTCTCGACCGCCTTGAACATCTCTGGGCAGTCGTCCTCACGGCACTCCGCGAACGACTCGGCGCAGAGTTGTGAATCTTGCTTGGTCTGCCATTCGGCGGGGCGGTAGGTGGCCCTCATGTCTGCCCCCGCTGCTTGCTGCCCGCGTTGTGGTGGTTCCGAAGCTCAACATTGCAGTCGCTGACCTTCGAGGCGTCGCCCCGGGTCCGCGCTTCCCTGCGTTCGCTGACCAGCGACGTACACACCTCGCAATCAGGGTCGCCCTCGGGTTCGCTGTCCAGTCTCAGCGGCAGCTCAACCGGTGGTGCGGGATACCTCTGGGTGTTCATGCGGTCTCGCCGTCCCCTCGCGTGGTCCGATAGCCACCACGCTAGGAACGGGCAAGACCCGACACCTAGTCAGTTCTACTGAGTTGCACGCGAATTCAGAGCACTGCGTCAATCGCCGAACTGATCAACGCACGGGCCTTTGCGCCGTAGACAGCGAGTGACTGAAGATCAGCCCACGCCTTGACGTACATGTCCACCTCGCCCGGCGCTGTAACAGTCACTTGAGCTGTCAGCAGCTCCACATGCACTCGTTGATCATCGAACACATTGAAAGCCTCAAGCGTCCAGATACGCCGTTCCCGTGCGGCGAACGGGATGACTCCCAAGGAGACAGCGGGAAGGGACATGACGGCCAGCAGGTGCCCCAACTGGCTCGCCATCGCTTCAGCGTCTCCGATCTGGTACCGCAATACCGATTCCTCAAGCAGCAGCGTGAACCGGTGATCTCCTTCGTGCAGCACGCGGGCTCGTGCCATGCGGGCTGTGACGGCATCCTCCGTGTCGTCCGGTGTCCCGTGGAAGCGTCCGATGGAGGACAGCAGAGCCGCCGCGTACGCGGGTGTCTGGAACAACCCGGGGACCACGTGTGAGGCGTACCCGCGGAGCAGCTTGGTGCGCTCGTACAGCGGGATGCGGGACTCTTGGAGCTGTCGAAGTCCCGTCCGCTGCAGTCGCTTCCACTCCAGGTACATGGACTCGGCGGTACGCGAGGCGGCGACGATATCGGCGGCCTGGTCCTCTGCTCCGCACGCTTCGCACCACGCTCGGATGTCGGCGTCAGACGGTGGCGTCAGCGCGTTTTCGATCCGAGAGACCTTGGACTTGTGCCATCCGCAGTGAGCCGCCACCTCATGCCCAAGCAGCCCTGAATCCCGGCGCACTTCGGCCAGCTTCGCTGCCACACGCTTCCGGGCAGCCTCAACGCTTGATGACTGGTACTTGGGCATGAGGTGATGCGAGGCTCAGACCGTGAACTCTCCGTGCGGCGTGGCCTGCTGCCACACGGCCTCGAACGCGTCAGCGCACAGTTTGATCGCTGTCGGTTCGTCGCACAGTTCGTGACCGGCTGACGCCCCGTCTCCGCTGAAGTGACCGAAGCGGATCAACTGGTCATCGAACAGCCAGAAGTCAGCGCCAGGCAGAGCCAGGGTGGCGGCATCGCGCCGAGGGAGCCAGCGGACCAATTCCCCCGCCTCAACGTTGAGATGCGTTCCCGCGTGCTCATACCGGATGTACTCGCTGACTGGTAGCGAGACCACACGGGCACGACGCATGACCACGCCACGGCCGACCGTCTCCCGCACCAGGTCCAGCCACGGGCGGCGACTCTCCACGGATTCAGGGCTGATCGTTCGGGCCCTCCGCCACTTCGCGAAGTCATCGGCCTCGGACGCTACGCCGTACACGTCGCGCAGTTCCAGGTGCACTGCCGACCGTTCAGCCTTCGAGATCAGCTCGGCGAACGGCGGCACGGCGCTCGGCTTCATCACATGCCTTCCTGATCAACGGCACCATGCGGGCCGGTACGTGGATCACTGCTTCGGACTCCGGGATGTGGCCGACCGTCAAGCACTCTGCTTCTGTTGCCTCATCGGCCTTCCGCCCCTGAAAGACGAGATCCGCAGTTTTGTCCTCAACCCACACGGTCGGGCAGTCGTCGCCATTGGTGTTCGGGTCCTTGCCGAAGAACAGTAGAGCCATGACCTTGCCCCCTGCCTACTCGGTTGCGTCTGGTTGCACCAACGGTTCCTCTCTCAACTGGTCAGCGCAAGAGGGCTGTTGGACATGCCGATAGCCCCGCAACTGTCGTCCCTTTGAGGGGGAGACGGTTGCGGGGCTTTGAGTGGGTCAGCCGTTCATGGCGCCGGTCAGGCGGGCGGCCGCCTTGCCGCCGAACAGCGCGAGCCCGCAGTAGAAGTCGATGCGGGTGCGGTAGACGGGCTTGTCGTGGGACTCGCCGAGGTCGGTGACCTGGATGCCGCCGTTGGTCAGGCCGGAGACAGCCGCGTCGGCTTCGGAGGAGCCGAAGCGCACGGCGTAGATGTCGCCGGTCTGCTTGCCGCCCGTGCCGGTTGTCAGGGGCAGCACGTCGGTACCGTCCAGCTTCTGTCCGGCATCCAGGAGCGGGATGCCGTTCCAGGCGACGGCCCGCTTCCCTGCGATCTCTGCGGGGAGGAGTTCGCTGCCGCCGAGTCGGCGGAACCCGGACACGATCTTGGCGCGGATCTCGGCGTTCATGTAGAGAGCGCCGTTGGAACCGTTGATGCCGCGCACCTGTGCCGTCAGCGCGTCCAACGCATCAAAGAAGTCATAGCCGTTGGTCACGGGGCCGACGCCCTTTGCGTCCAGGACTTGAGAGCCGAGCAGCCGCTTGCGCAAACCGTCGAACCCTTTGGGGTTCACCGCGGTGTCGCCGTTGAAGAACTGGTCCGCAAAGTGGATAGAGGCGGCCTTGACCTTCATCACGGTCTGAATGGCCCGCTGGTCGTTCAGGTTTCCCCGGGTCTGCACGATGAACTTGTCCACGTCCGCGTCACCGCCGAGGATCGCCAGCGTCTCAATCCGCTGGTTCACGGCACCGGTGCTCTCCGGGTACGCCTCGTTCACTGCCCGGAACGAGACGCCGGGAAGGGAGGATTCTTCGTTGTAGCGATAGGCATTCCCCGCCACATCTATCAGCGGCAGTCGATCCAGGATGGGAGACTCCTGAACGAAGGTCTCGATCACTCCACGCCGCAGATCATCCTGAGAGAGCTTCGCGGACTCGGCCAGAGTCAATGACATAAGAGTTCTCCTTAGTGGTTAGCCGAAATTCGGCAATCAAGTGAGCGCCAGAATGTCTGGCGATGGGCATGGCCCACGGGAACGCTCAAATGAGCCATGCCAGTTTTTTGCCTCCCTGCCGATCAATCTCGGCGAGGCGCGGGGGTCACCCCCTGGTCGCCGACTCAGAAACGGCGAGGCTTCACCCGCTCGGCAGCCCAACCGCCCGGCTGGTGCTTCGCCGGTCTCGCGGTTGTGGCACCTCGTGCACAGCGGACGCAGACGAGAGAACGCGTCCGGATCAGCCACGCCCCGGGCCACCAGCGAGCGGCGCGACTCCGGGAAGTGATCGGCCACCGTCGCGATGCGCGAGCACAGCACGCACCACGGATACGCGTACAGGTAGCGGCGCCGGATGCGCTGCCACCGCGTGTCATAGCCCCGCTCACCCGTCGTGCCTCGCCACTGCTGTACCTCCCGCTCGTGCGTCGGGCAGCGTCCCCCGTTGGTCAGCTCGGGGCACCCGGGGATCGTGCAGGGGGTATGGGGCCGTCGGGGCGTGGGGAATCACCTGCTGACGCGCATGCGGCCATGCCAAGCACGGGAACAATGCCTCTATGAGTGCATGGGGGACGTTGTTGGCGACCATTGCTGGTGCCGTGATCGCGCTCGTGGGTCAGCACTTGGTGAAGCGGTCTGAGGAACGGGCACGTATCTCGGAGCTTTTACTTGAGCAATGCGCCGTGGCAGCGGCGTCCTCCATGGAATTCCGGGATCGCATCTGGGAAGAACGTCACCTTGGCTTGGAGGGGCGGGTGGCTAGTTGGGATCTTTCCGCCCTTAGAATGGCAACAGCTCGCGTGCACATCCTCTCAAAAGATGAATCCCTGCTATCAGCGCTGGATCAGCTAAACAGGGCTGGCCGACGGCTGGGAAGCTACTGGCGGCGAGGGGACGTGAATGACGCAAACTATTCCGACCTGTGGGACCGGCATGGCGTTGCAGTGAATAAGTTCTTAGCGGCGAGCGGTAAGACGGTGCGCCGCCGCCTATCTCAGTCCTGAGGGTCACAGCACCTGTGTAGATTTCGGTGCAGGGCTTGCAGGGGACAGAGAAAGTACTGGCGAGCAACCAAGGCCTATGACGGGGAAATTTCGACTACTTGACGCCAAGCGTGAGCGATTCAATATCCACCCATTCACCTCGGAATACCTTACCTGAGCCGATAGCTACCGCCGGGCGCACTCGCTTTACACCTTGACGTTTGGCCCCAGTGAGCGAACTTTGCGAAAAATACCAAGCCAACGAAGAAAGCCCTTCAGTCTCGCGGGAATCGGAGACGATCCCGGGAGGCATTGCGGAACAATAATCTTCCTGTTCCTATCGTCCTCCAGGTACCACCGGGAAACTTCGCAGACCCCACGCCCCTTGTTCGCTGCCTCAACGCTGACGCTAGGCAGCGGATTCGATTCTCCCAAGATGAATCCAGGGCTTACAGCAGGCTTGATTCGCGCACCAGACCATCGCCAGATTGCGAATTGCCAAGCCAGAGTGACAACCGTTGCAGCGAAGCTAGCCGAAGCTACCGCCGCTAGCACAACAGCCGTCCAAGGAACGTCCTGCGCTGCTACGTTCACGGGCTCTCCCCTATCACTGGGTCCCTCGTAGTGATAGCAGTGAGCGTCAGGCAGAGCCAGCGGCACGTCACATGGCTTGTGATGTGAACCCGAACTCTGTGCTCGTCTTCAACCCGTGGCACCCGGTGCACAGCACCTGAACGTTGCCCGCCGTGTCCGTCCCACCCAGGGCGAGGGGCCGCACGTGGTCCACGTCCACCGCATCCGCGGGGAAGTCGCCCAAGCACCAGTCACACCACGCGTGACCGCGCTCTTGTATCCGTCTGCGCAGCCGCGCCGCCTTCCGGGATTAGTAGGGACGGACAGATTCCCGTGGGGCGAGCTTGTGACGCTGTGACGCTGCGACCCCTGTTCCTGGTTTTTCTCTACACGTCTAGAGAAAACTGAAAACACCCCTCTGAGCGTCACAGCGTCACGTGCGCTCGCTGCCGGGGGGGGGACTGCGTGTGAGAGTGGGCACTCGGTCCGCCGAGATCCCCCCTGGGGTGGGTGCGCGGTAGTCCCGCTCTCACTGTGTTGTGGGGACCAGCGAATTCCTCGGGCAGTCCATCGGGCTGCGCGGGGCTCGCTTGCTCCCTCACTGTGTTGTAGAGGACGACGAATTCCCGCCCCCGTAGCCACGACGGAATGACGGTAGGTGAACCGGCCCGAGGGGCGCGCAGCAGGAAGCACCGACGGTCCGTGAGGGACGGCCGGGGCTCTGCGCGGCTAGTTGTACTGCACCGCATACAACCGGGTGACCTAGCCGCGAGCGGCACCCTAGCGGGCGCAGGATGCTCGCTGCGGGGCGGGGCGGACCAGTGGCGGAGTGCCGTTTGAGGTACCGGCCCCCTCTTCTATGTATTTTTCTATGCGTTCTAAAAAAGTGGTGTAAACCGTCACTCCATCACCACCCTGCACCCCGCTGTTGGGCTGGTCGGCCCGAGGACGAGCAAGGGTGGCCCCGGAGCAGCCGAGAGCCCTGGCAAGCGACGGGTGCCCACCGGGACTGTCTCGGCTCTACGGCGCCGCTATGCGGCCACCAGTTCCCGCACGGGCTCGGCGGGGGCGGGCTCGGCGAGGCGCACGGCACTGCCCGGAGCCGGGGGCGCGTCCTTGCGCTCCTCGGCTTTCATGTCTCCCGTGGTGGCCGCAAGTTCGGCAATGGCGGGGTCCAGCTCTCCGGTGATGGTGAACTCCACGCGCCGCACGTCGAGGCGGCGCCATCCGCCCTTGCCGCCCGGCTTGACCATCAGGCGTGCTCCCGCGGTGATGAGCATGGCGCGGCGCTCTGCGGTGTCGCCCTCGGTCCAGTCGTCGGCGTACGTGCGTCCGGTGGGGACGACTTCCCGTCGGGGCTCGCGCTTCTCGCGGGATTCCAGCTCTGCCAGACGTGTGTCCAGGGCGTCCGCTCGGCGCTGCCACTCGGCTTTCGCAGTCGTGGACTTCTGGCGTCCCTCTTGCTTCTGGTGCTCGGCGAACTCTGCGGCAGTCGCATCGATCTCGGGCTGCGGGTCGTAGCCGGGTATCTCGATGACGCGGTTGATCTGGATCTTGCCCGCCGCTTTCAGGAACTCGGTGCTCACGTACTCGTCGACCCACTCAGCGCGCACGGTGCACGGGGCAGGGCAGTAGGTCCCGTACTTGTAGGACGAGCACCGGTAGGTCCCGCTGGACCGGTTGAGGTACATGCGCTCGTCGCATCCGTTGCAGTGGATGACGCGCAGCAACAGGGCGGTGGAGTCCTTGCGCTCGGGTGCCTTCTCCGCGAGCGGCTTCGGGGTGAGCAGTGCGCCCGCCTGGTCGAACTCTTCGCGGGTCAGAATCGGGCTGTCCGTGGCCATGACGGGATTGCCCGCATCGTCGCGCACGGGCTTGCCGCGGTGCATCTTCCAGCCCATGAGAGCTTCGTTGGTCAGCATCTTCTCGATGGTCTGCGCGCGCCACTGTGCGGGCTTCTTCGCGGGCTGGTCCGTGACTGTGGCGGGCTTCTTCTTGGTGCGCGCCTGGTAGGCCGTCCAGTGCGCCAAGGGGGACAGCACGCCGTCCGCGTTCAGCCCGCGCGCGATCGTGTGCAGCCCCCGGCCGTCGACCAGCTCGGCAATGATCCGCTCAATGATCGTGACCGCGGACGGGTCCGGGACGAGGGTCCAGCCGATTCCGCCGTGTTCGGCGGGCATGGGGGCGGGCAGGTAGCCGTATGCGGGCTTGCCGCCGCCCCGCCAGCGAAGCGGCATCTTCCGCATGGCCGCTTGTGCCCCGGTGACGCGGTCCTTGATGCTCTGCGACTCGACCTGAGCGGCAAAGGCCAGCATGAGCATCATGAGTTCGCTCATGGGGTCCATCGGGTTGCGGAAGTCGAACGTGAGGCGGCCTCCGCCGATGCCCTCGGCGAACACGATGAGCTTGCGGTGCGTGCGGGCCCACTTGGCGAGCTCGTGCATGTCGCCCATGTCCCGGATGGCGCGGTCGAACCGCCAGAACACCAGGGCGTCAAAGTCATCCGGGCGGGTCAGCCATCCGCCGAGCTGTGGGCGGTCGAAGGGGCCGACCAGGGACGCGGACACGTCCAGGTCGACCGCTTCTCGCAGGGCAGCGCCCTCGCCGAAGGTGATGCCGAGGGCTGCCGCCGCTGCGTCGTCGGCCTCGCGCTGCCGCTCCGGGCTCGTCGTCTCGTCGGTGCGGACGGACAGCCGGATGCAGCGCACTCCGCGAAGCGTCTCGGTACCGTCGGCACCCTGTCCTATCGGTGTGGTTTCCATAGAACCGGTAGGGACGGGTGCATTCCCCGAGCTAGCTACGTACGGTGTGACCTGCGCAGATGCCGCCATGACCCGACCACTCCAGAAGTGTCACTCTGGAACATCGGGAAGGGGCGGGTCTGGGGCGCCCCGCGAGGGTGACGGGTCGGGGGGCCTCGCGCGTCTTTGGGGTGGAGGCAGCGGACGGGAACGGGGAGGGGTTCTGCGAAGTGGGGCGAGGAGAAGAACATCTGGAGGAGTTCCGGGAGTTCGCCGCCGACGCGGGCCCGCGGCTCTTCCGGACGGCACTGCTGCTCACCGGCGGCGACTGGCACGAGGCGGAGGACCTGGTACAGACGGCGCTCGGCAAGGCGTTCGCGTCCTGGGGCCGGGTCCAGCGCGCGGACAACCGCGACGCATACGTCCGCACGGTGCTCGTACGCACCCACCTGTCACTGCGGCGGCTGCGACGCAGCACGGAGCGGCCGGTGGCGAGGGTGCCCGAGGGCGCGTACGGCGACGGCGACCCGGCCCTGCGGATCGCCCTGCTCGACGCGCTCGCCCAGCTGTCCCCCAAGGACCGCGCGGTGCTCGTACTGCGCTACTGGGAGGACCGCAGCGTCGAGCAGACGGCGCGGGAACTCGGGGTGCGCGCGGGCACGGTGCGCAATCGCAGCATGACCGCGCTGGGGCGGCTGCGGGTGCTCCTCGGAGGTGAGCGTGAGTCGTTCACCGCGTACTGACACAGGTGACACCGGTGACACGGGATGGGGCGCATGGCGGGAGGGAGCGGGTGATGAGGCTCGATGAGGACACCCTGGGCGAGGCGATGGGGCGGGCCGTGGGCGGCGCGCGGCCGTCGGCGCAGGCGCTCGTGGAGGGCGCGGCCCGGCGGGGGCGGCGCCTGCGGACGCGGCGGCGGGTGACGACGGGCATCGCGGCGTGCGCGGCGGCCGGGGCCGTGGCGGGCGTTTCGGTGTGGGGCGCGGCCCAGCAGGCGGACGACGACGGGATGCGCACGCCGCAGCGGCCGACGGACGTGATGATTCCGGACTTCTCGAAGGCGCCGCGGCGGCCGCTGCCCCTACCGGAGGGCAAGGAGCCGCTCTCGGCACGGGCGGCGGCGCAGATCGTGAAGGAGGCGCTGCCGAAGGGGCTCACCACGTCGGCGCACCGGGGGTCGAGCCCGGACCCCAAGGAGAAGTGGCGGGCGAGGTACCCCTACGGCACCGAGGTCCAGCTGAGCCTCGGCGGCAGGTACGCGGGCGCACTCGTGTGGTCCGACTTCGACACGCAGTTCTACCTCCGCCAGAAGGACGAGTCCGGCCCGCACAGCCTCGGGTACTGGTACTCCTGCAAGCGGGTCTACGAGATGGGCCGCGTCACCTCCTGCCGGGTGCGGAACCTCGACGACGGATCGGTCATGATCGAGCACACGCGGCGGTCCGCGGAGTCCGCCAAGGAGGTCATCCACCACGCCGAGACCCTGCGCCTGGACGGCACCCGGATCTCGGCGGGGATGTCCTACCGCGAGGACAGGAGCGGGCCACCGCTGTCCGCGGCCCAGTTGCGCCGCATCGTCCTCGGCGACCGCTGGCAGCACTACGTCGACCCCGGCGTCAACGACCGGGCCAAGTCGCTCAAGCCGTTCCGGCAGCGCAACTGGTAGCCGCGCCGACCCGCCGGACAGGACCTAGTCGAGCACCGCGAAGCCGTCCAGTTCCACCAGGCACTCCTCGTCCCACAGGCGGACCGCGCCGATCACCGCCATCGCGGGATAGTCACGGCCCGCCAACCGCTTCCAGACCCGCCCGATGTCGGCGGCGTGGGCGCGGTAGTCGGCGACGTCGGTGGCGTACACCGTGACGCGGGCGAGGTCCGCGGGGGTGCCGCCCGCGGCGCGCAGGGCGGTCAGGAGGTTGGCGAGGGCCCGCTCGAACTGCTCGGGGAGCGTGCTGCCCGTGACCTTCCCGTCGGGGTCGAGCGCGGTCTGCCCGGCGAGGAAGACGACCCGGCCGCCGGTGGCCACGACGGCGTGGCTGAAGCCGGTGGCCGGGGAGAGCTCGGTGGGGTTGAGGCGGTCGAGGCTCATGCGGATCCCTTCGGGGCGGAGGCGGCGTACAGGTCCTTGGCGATGACGGCCCGCTGGACCTCGCTCGCGCCCTCGTAGATGCGGGGGGCGCGGACCTCGCGGTAGAGGTGCTCCAGGAGGTGCCCGTGCTGGAGGGCGCGGGCGCCGTGCAGCTGGACGGCGGTGTCGACCACGTACTGGGCGGTCTCCGTGGCGAAGAGCTTCGCCATCGCGGCCCGGCCCGCGATCCCCGGCTCCCCGCGGTCGTACGCCGCCGCGGCCGCGTACACCAGGAGCCGCGCCGCCTGGGTGCGGGTCGCCATCTCCGCGACCTGGTGGGCGACGGACTGGAGGTCCTTCAGCTTGCCGCCGAAGGCGTCGCGCGCCGCGGTGTGCGCGAGGGCCGCGTCGAGGGCGGCCTGGGCCATGCCGACCGCGAAGGCGCCGACGCTCGGCCGGAAGCGGTTGAGAGTCGTCATGGCGACGCGGAAGCCGCGGTCCACCTCGCCGAGGAGGTCGGCGGAGTCCACCCGGACGCCGTCGAAGGCGAGGGTGCCGATGGAGTGCGGGGAGAGCATCGCGAGCGGGGCGCCGGTGAGGCCGGGGCGGTCGGCGGGCACGAGGAAGGCGGTGACGCCGCGGGCGCCCGCGTCCGGTGCGGTGCGGGCGAAGACGGTGTAGAAGTCGGCCTCGGGCGCGTTGGAGATCCAGGACTTCTCGCCGGTCAGGCGCCACGCGCCGGCGCCGTCGGGCTCGGCGGCGAGCGCGAGGGCCGCCGCGTCGGAGCCCGCGCCGGGCTCGGAGAGCGCGAACGCGGCGACGGCGCGGCCCGCGCGGGTGGGCGGCAGCCAGCGCTCCCGCTGCGCCGGAGTGCCGTGCGCGTGCACCGGGTGCGCGCCGAGTCCTTGCAGGGCGAACGCGGTCTCCGCCTCGGTGCAGGCGCGGGCGAGGGACTCGCGGGTCAGGCACAGGTCGAGGGCGCCGGAGGTGAACAGGCCGTCCAGGAGGCCGAGTTCGCCGAGGGCTTCGGTGAGGGGGCGGTTCAGGCGGCCGGGCTCCCCCTTCTCGGCGAGGGGGCGCAGGCGCGTCTCGGCGAGCTCCCGCAGCCGGTCACATCGGGCGACTTGGTCCGCATTGAGGGAAAATTGGGGACATGGCGCTTCGGTCGTGTCGGGCAGCTCTGGCATCTCTGACCTCTCCCCTGGCGCGGGGCGCCGTTCCGCACCCCGGAGTCCTATCGCGCTGTATTGACTGCCGTCACCAACACGATACGCTCGTTGGGCGAGCCCATCACTACGCCCGACCGGCAAAGGTGGCGAGGCGCCATGGAGACCACCGGACACGTCGACACGTTCACGCGTGAGCACCTCCCGCCGCCCGAGCAGTGGCCGGCCCTGGTGCACGACCGGCCGGAGCTGCACTACCCGGCCCGGCTCAACTGCGGCGCCGACCTGCTCGACCGGACGACCGCGCGGCACGGCCCCGACCGCCCCGCGTTCCGGTCCGCCGACGGCACCGTATGGACGTACGGCGAACTCCAGGACCGCGTCGACCGGATCGCGCACGTCCTCACCGACGAGCTCGGCGTTCTCCCCGGCCAGCGCGTCCTGCTGCGCGGCGCCACCTCGCCGTGGCTCGCGGCCTGCTGGCTCGCGGTGATGAAGGCGGGCGCGGTCGCGGTGACCGTCCTCGCCCAGCAGCGCGCCCAGGAGCTCGCCACGATGTGCGAGATCGCGCAGGTCTCGCACGCCCTGTGCGCCGCCACGGCCGTCGACGACCTGATCAAGGCCGGGGTGCCGGGCCTGCGCGTCACCACGTACGGCGGCGAGGGCCCCGACGACCTGCTCGCCCGCGCGGCGGCCCGCCCCGCGGCCGCGTACGAGGCCGTGGACACCGCCGCCGACGACGTGGCCCTCATCGCCTTCACGTCCGGCACGACCGGACGGCCCAAGGGCTGTATGCACTTCCACCGGGACGTCCTCGCCATCGCCGACACCTTCGCGCGGCACGTCCTGAAGGCCCGCCCCGACGACGTGTTCGCGGGCAGCCCGCCGCTCGGCTTCACGTTCGGGCTCGGCGGGCTCGTGATCTTCCCGCTGCGCGTGGGCGCCTCGTCGCTGCTCCTGGAGCAGGCGGGCCCCAAGCAGCTGCTGCCCGCCATCGCCGAGCACGGCGTCAGCGTCCTGTTCACGGCGCCGACCGCGTACCGCACGATGCTGGACGCGCCGGGCGACCCCGACCTCTCCTCGCTGCGGCGCTGCGTGTCCGCGGGCGAGAACCTGCCCGCCGCCACCTGGCAGGCCTGGCACGAGCGCACCGGCCTGCGCATCATCAACGGCATCGGCGCGACCGAGCTCCTGCACATCTTCATCTCCGCCGCCGACGAAGCGATCCGCCCCGGCACCACGGGCCTGCCCGTGCCGGGCTGGCAGGCCCGCGTGGTCGACGGCTCCGGCGCCCCCGTGCCCGACGGCGAGCCGGGCCTGCTCGCGGTGCGCGGACCCGTCGGCTGCCGTTATCTCGCCGATCCACGGCAGCTGGACTACGTACGGCATGGCTGGAACGTCACCGGCGACACCTACGTCCGCGACGGCGACGGCTACTTCCGGTACGTCGCCCGCGCCGACGACATGATCATTTCGGCGGGGTACAACATCGCGGGCCCCGAGGTCGAGGAGGCCCTGCTGCGCCACCCGGACGTCGTGGAGACGGCCGTGGTCGGGCGCCCCGACGAGCGGCGCGGGCAGGTCGCGGTCGCCTACGTCGTGCTGCGCGAGGGCGCGGCGCGGGACGCCGAGCGGCTGCGGGAGTTCGTGAAGGACGAGCTGGTGCCGTACAAGTGCCCGCGCGACGTGGTGTTCGTCGACGCCCTGCCGCGCACGGCGACCGGAAAGCTCCAGCGCTTCCGCCTCCGCGAGCCGGGCCCCGCGGACACGGCCTAGAGTGATCACGTGTCAGAGCAGCACACTCCCCGATCCCTGATCGTCACGTTCTACGGCGCGTACGGACGTGCCGCGCCCGGACCCGTGGCGGTCGCCGAACTCGTGCGGCTCCTCGCGCCCGTGGGCGTCGACGCGCCCTCCGTGCGGTCGTCGGTGTCCCGGCTCAAGCGGCGCGGGCTCCTGCTGCCCGCGCGCACCGCCGCCGGCGCCGCCGGGTACGCCCTGTCCCCCGACGCCCGGCAGCTCCTCGACGACGGCGACCGGCGCATCTTCCCCGCCGCCGGCGGCGTCCGCGGAGGCGGGTGGGTGCTCGCCGTCTTCTCCGTCCCGGAGGCCGAGCGCCACAAGCGGCACGTGCTCCGCTCCCGCCTCGCCGGACTCGGCTTCGGCACGGCCGCGCCCGGCGTGTGGATCGCGCCCGCCCACCTCTACGAGGAGACCCGGCACACCCTGGAACGGCTCCAACTCTCCTCGTACGTCGACCTGTTCCGCGGCGAGCACCTCGGCTTCGCCGCGACCGCGGACGCCGTCGCCCGCTGGTGGGACCTCTCCGCCATCGCCAAGGAACACGAGGCGTTCCTGGACCGGCACGGCCCGGTCCTGCGCTCCTGGGAGACCCGCGAGGACACCCCGCCGGAGGCGGCCTACCGGGACTATCTGCTCGCCCTCGACTCCTGGCGGCGCCTGCCGTACGTGGACCCGGGGCTGCCCCCGGAGCTGCTCCCGTCCGACTGGCCGGGGGCGCGGTCCGCGGACGTCTTCCTGGGGCTGCACGCGCGCCTGTGCCGGGCCGGGGCGGAGTTCGTCCACTAGGGTCTGGGCGCAACTGGGGTCTGCGGTGAGGGGGATCATGGAGTCCCGGAGCGGTGTCGTCACCAGTGGTGTGGTCACCATCGACTACGGCCACTTCTCCGTCGACGAGCGGCTGGAGGAAGGCTTCGACGACGTTCAGGGCGAGGTGTCCTTCAGACGCGCCAAGCCGGTGATCGTCACCTCGGGACGGATCGTGATCACCAGTCAGGTGCAGTCCCACGACGCGCCGGTCACCCTCGTGCTGAGCGACACGGACGCCAGGCCCCCGCACCTCGGCGAGGACTGGCACTCCCTCGGACGGATCCGCTACCGGCCGGTCTACGGCGGCGTGATGGAGGTGTGGGGCTGCACCACGGGCCCGGCGACGCCGCGCGTCGCGCTGGCCCTCGCCCCTGACCGGACGTACACCGTCCACGCCTATGCCAAGGGCAGGGAGAGCTCCGCCGAGCGCTTCGCGGAGCTGCTGGAGCGGGGCGTGTACGACGTGTCCGAGGGGTTCGAGGAGTACACGGTCGTCTTCAGTCCCGTCGGCCGAGGCTGAGGCGCGGCTTCGGGGCGTCCATGCGGCCCGTCTGGGGGCGGCGGCTGCCCGCCCGGTACTGCACGGGCCAGGCGATGCCCGGGCCCGCGTACTCCTGCTCCGCCGCCGCGTGCAGCGTCCAGTGGGGGTCGTAGAGGTGCGGGCGGGCCAGGGCGCACAGGTCGGTGCGGCCCGCCAGGAGGAGCGAGTTGACGTCGTCCCAGGAGGAGATCGCGCCGACGGCGATGACGGGGATGCCGGTCTCGTTGCGGATGCGGTCGGCGTAGGGGGTCTGGTACGAGCGGCCGTACGCGGGCCGCTCGTCGGAGACGACCTGGCCCGTCGAGACGTCGAGCGCGTCCGCGCCGTGGTCGGCGAACGCGCGGGCGACGGCGACGGCGTCGTCGGCCGTGGTGCCGCCCTCCGCCCAGTCGGTGGCGGAGATGCGGACGGTCATGGGCCGGTCGTCGGGCCACACCTCCCGTACGGCGTCGAAGACTTCGAGGGGGAAGCGGAGCCGGGCTTCGAGGGAGCCGCCGTACGCGTCGGTGCGCCGGTTCGTCAGCGGGGACAGGAAGCTGGACAGCAAGTAGCCGTGCGCGCAGTGGAGTTCGAGCAGGTCGAAGTCCGCGCGGGCGGCGCGGCGGGCCGCGGCCACGAACTGGTCGCGGATCAGGGGGAGTTCGTCGGCGCGCAGGGCGTGCGGGGTCTGGCTGCCCTCCTTGTACGGGAGGGGGGACGGGGCGACCAGGGGCCAGTTGCCGTCGTCCAGGGGGTCGTCGATGCCCTCCCACATGAGCTTCGTCGAGCCCTTGCGGCCGGAGTGGCCGAGCTGGAGGCCGAGCGCGGTGCCGGGCGCCTGGGTGTGCGCGAAGTCGGTGACGCGCGCCCAGGCGTCGGCCTGCGCGTCGGTGTAGAGACCGGCGCAGCCGGGGGTGATGCGGCCGTGCGAGCTGACGCACACCATCTCGGTCATGACCAGGCCCGCGCCGCCGAGCGCCCGCGCGCCGAGGTGGACGAGGTGGAAGTCGCCGGGCACGCCGTCCACGGCGGAGTACATGTCCATGGGGGACACGACGACGCGGTTGCGGAGCGTCAGGCCGCGCAGGCGGAAGGGCGTGAACATGGGGGGCGTGCCGGGCGGGCAGCCGAAGTCCCGCTCCACGGCCGCCGTGAAGCGGTCGTCGCGCAGGCGCAGGTTGTCGTGGGTGACGCGGCGGGAGCGGGTGAGCAGGTTGAACGCGAACTGCCGCGGCGGCTGGTCCAGGTAGGAGGGCAGCTCCTCGAACCACTGGAGGCTGGCGCGCGCCGCGCGCTGCGTGGACTCGACCACGGGGCGGCGCTCGGCCTCGTACGCGGCCAGGGCGCCGGGCAGGTCGGGCTGCTCCTGGAGGCAGGCGGCGAGGGCCAGGGCGTCCTCGACGGCGAGCTTGGTGCCGGAGCCGATGGAGAAGTGCGCGGTGTGGGCGGCGTCGCCGATGAGGACGATGTTGCCGTGGGACCAGTGGTCGTTGACGACCGTGCGGAACGTGAGCCAGGAGGAGTTGTTGGAGCGCAGGGCGCGGCCGCCGAGCGCGTCCGCGAACGTCTTGGCGCAGCGCTCGATGGACTCCCCCACCTCCAGGTCGGCGAAGCCCGCCGCCTGCCAGACCTCCTCGCGCATCTCGACGATGACCGTCGACTCCGTCGGCGAGAACGGGTAGCCGTGCAGCTGCATCACGCCGTGCTCGGTCTCGGCGATGTCGAAGCGGAACGCGTCGAAGGCGAAGTCGGCGGCCAGCCAGATGTAGCGGCAGCGGTGCCCGGTGACCGTGGGCCGGAAGACCTCGGCGTGGGCCTCGCGGGTGAGGCTGTGCACGCCGTCCGCGGCGATCACCAGGTCGTGGGTGGCGGCGAGTTCGGCGGCGGGCGGCGCCTGGGTGCGAAAGCGCAGGTCGACGCCGAGGGTGCGGCACCGCTCGTGCAGGATCGCGAGCAGCCTGCGCCGCCCGAGCGCGGCGAAGCCGTGGCCGCCGGAGGTGTGCCGGGTGCCGCGGTGCACGATGTCGACGTCGTCCCAGCGGACGAACTCCTCGCACAGCGCCGCGTACACGGCCGGGTCGGCGTGCTCGATGCCGCCGAGCGTCTCGTCGGAGAGCACGACACCGAACCCGAAGGTGTCGTCGGGCGCGTTCTTCTCCCAGACGGTGACCTGCCGCGCCGGGTCGAGCCGCTTGAGCAGGGCGGCGGCGTACAGGCCACCGGGGCCGCCGCCGATGACGGCCACGCGGTGGGCGGGGGCGGGCGCCGTCGCGGTGGTTGCGGTGCCTGCGGTGTTCACGGCCGCGGTCACCGTCCGCGCCACTTCGGGGTGCGCTTCGCCGTGAAGGCCGCGTGGAACTCGGCGTAGTCCTCGCCGTTCATCAGCAGGGCCTGCGTCGAAGCGTCGAGCTCGATGGCGGCCGCGAGCGGCATGTCGAGCTCGGCGGTGAGCAGCGCCTTGGTCTGCGCGTACGCCAGGGCGGGGCCCTCGGCGAGGCGGCGGGCCAGGGCTGCGGCGGCCTCGTCCGCCTTGCCCTCGTCGGTGAGCTGGCTGAGCAGGCCGATCCGCTCGGCCTCCGGGGCGCGCACCGGCTCGCCCAGCATCAGCAGGCGCGTCGCGTGGCCGAGCCCGACCACGCGCGGCAGCAGATACGCGGCGCCCATGTCGCCGCCCGACAGGCCGACCTTGGTGAACAGGAAGGCGAAGCGCGCCGACGGGTCCGCGACCCGGAAGTCCGCGGCGAGCGCGAGCACCGCGCCCGCGCCCGCGGCGACGCCGTGCACCGCGGCGACCACGGGGAACGGGCACTCGCGCAGGGCGCGCACCACCTGGCCCGTCATGCGGTTGAAGTCGAGCAGCTGCGCCGTGTCCATGGCGAGCGTCGCGCCGATGATCTCGTCCACGTCGCCGCCGGAGCAGAACCCGCGGCCCTCGCCGGCGAGCACGAGGGCGCGCACCGACCGGGTCCGGGACAGCTCGGCGAGCAGGTCGCGCAGGTCGGCGTAGGCGCCGAAGGTGAGGGCGTTGAGTTTCTCTGGCCGGGCGAGGGTGACGGTGGCGACGCCCTCGTCGACGGTGAGGCGCAGATGCTCCCACTCGGGGGTGCGGGCTGCGGAGCCGGTGAAGGGACTCATGACGTGCGGCCTCCTCGACGGAGCGGAGCGGGGCTCTCTGACGCGTTCCCGCCTCCGAAGTTATCACCCATCCATGACTGTCGTCACGAGTACGCGATAGGGCGGGTCCGGAATGGCCCAGAATGGCCTGGACCAATGGCCCTGTCGCCACCCGGCTTAGGATTCGTACGGTTGAAGGCAGGACCCGCACAGGATCCCCCTGCTCGGGACCGCCTGCTCGCCGAACGGACACGACCTTGGCCGAACCGCATTCCCACCCGCCACCCGACCACCGCCCCTCAACGAGGCGCTCCGCGCCGCCCCTTCCGTCGGCTTCTTGGCGCATAGCGCTGCCGCACACCACCGCAGCCGTGCCGATCGCGCGCGCCCTGGTCCGTACGGCCCTCACCGACATCGGCTCCACCGCCTGCACGGACACCGCCGAGCTGCTCACCGCCGAGCTCGTCGCGAACGCCGTGGAGCACGCGCCGGGCCACGGCCCGATAGAGCTCGTCATCGAGCTGCTCCCGACCCGCTGCCAGGTCGAGGTGCACGATTCGAACCCGGTGCCGCCCGGCGACCTGACCGCCTCCACGGAGGTCGACGAGCCCGACCCGTGGCAGGAGCACGGCCGGGGCCTGCTGCTCATCCGCACCCTGAGCGCGGCCTGCGGACACCGCCCCACCGAGTCCGGCAAGGCGGTCTGGTTCACGCTCCCGGCGCCCGCGGAGCACTGACCTCCGGTACGACCCCGTCCCCGGCGCCGCGCCCGAGCCGCGAGTTCCGGCGCCCGTACCCCGCGTACACCGCCGCCCCCACCGCGAGGAACACCGCGAACTGGACCCAGGTCGTCCAGCCCGTGCCCCAGATCAGATAGACACTGAAGCCGACGCCGAGCAGCGGGCTCAGCGGATACAGCGGCACCCGGAACGTGCGCTTCAGGTCCGGCCTGGCCCGCCGCAGCGCGAGCACCGACACATTGACCGCGACCATGATCGCGAGCGTGCCGATGGTGGTGAGGTTGACGACCACGTCGAGCGAGGAGAACGCGGCGGGCACCGCGATCAGGGCCGCGACGATCCAGGTGCCCGCGGCCGGGGTCGCGGTGCGCGGCGAGATCCGCTCGAAGACGCGCGGCATCAGGCCGTCGCGGGACATCGACATCAGGATGCGGGTCTGCCCGTACATCACGGCGAGCACGACGGACGCGATGGCGACGACCGCGCCGAAGGCGATGACGCCGCCGAACCCGGAGCCGGTGACGTGGTCGACGATCAGGGAGAGCGCGGCGGGCTTGTCGGCGACGGCGTCCGGGCCGAGCGCGCCGATCGCCGCGAGCGCCACGGCGACGTACAGGAGGGTGACCACGCCGATGCAGATCAGGATGGCGAGCGGAATGTTCCGGCGCGGATCGCGCACCTCCTCGCCCGCCGTCGTCACCGCGTCGAAGCCGATGAACGAGAAGAACGCGAGGGACGCGCCCGCCGTGATCCCGGACGCCCCGGCGCCCGCGAACGGCGTGAGGTTGCCGTCCTGGAACGCGGTGAACGCGATCGCCAGGAAGAGCAGCAGAATCCCGATCTTCAGGACGGCCATCGCGGCCGTGGCCCGCGCGCTCTCCCGGATGCCGCGCACGAGCAGGACGGCGGCGAGCAGGATCACGACGACGGCCGGCAGGTTCACGGCGCCGCCCTCGCCGGGGCCCGCCGACAGGGCGGCGGGCAGCTGCCGGCCGGTGAGGCCCTTGAGCAGCTCGTTCAGGTACTGGCTCCAGCCGACCGCGACCGCCGACACGGACACGCCGTACTCCAGGAGCAGACACCAGCCGACGAGGAACGCGGTGCGCTCGCCGAGCGCCGCGTACGCGAAGGAGTAGGAGCTGCCGGACACCGGGATCGCGCCGCCCAGCTCCGCGAACGAGAACGCGGTGAAGACGCAGGTCACGGCCGCGAGGACATACGAGACCGCGACCGCGGGCCCGGCCTCGGCGACCGAGTCGGACAGGCCGACGAAGATGCCCGTGCCGACGATCGCGCCCACGCCGAAGCACACCAGCTGGAACAGGCCCATCGTGCGCTTGAGGCCATGGCCTTCGAGGTCCGCGCCGGACTCGGCGATGAGGAGGTCGGGGGACTTGCGGCGCGTGGGGGTGGTGCGCATGGGGTGGTGCTCGTTTCTGGTGGTGCGTACGGCGTGGGGGCGCCGGTGGTGCCGTGAGAGGGACTACTGGGGCGCGGGCAGGGGGGCTCCGGCGAGGGTCGCCACGAGGATCGCCTTGATCGTGTGCAGCCGGTTCTCGGCCTCGTCGAAGACCACGGAGTGCTCCGACTCGAAGACCTCGTCGGTGACCTCGAGGGAGCTCAGGCCGTGCTGCTCGCACAGCGCGCGGCCCAGCGTCGTCTTCAGGTCGTGGAAGGCGGGCAGGCAGTGCAGGAACTTCACGTCCGCGTTGCCCGTCGCGCGCAGCACGTCCATCGTCACCGCGTACGGCGCGAGGTCCGCGATCCGCTGGTCCCAGACCTCGGGCGGCTCGCCCATGGACAGCCACACGTCGGTCGCGACGAAGTCGGCGCCCGCGACGCCCTCGGTGATCTCCTCGGTGAGCGTGATCCGGGCACCGCTGCCCTCGGCGAGGGTCCGCGCCCTGGCCACGATCTCCTCGGCCGGCCAGTAGACCCGGGGCGCCACGATCCGGACGTCCATGCCGAGCAGGGCGCCCGTCACCAGATAGGAGTTGCCCATGTTGAACCGGGCGTCACCGAGATAGGCGAACGCGATGCGCTCCAGGGGCTCCGCGCAGTGCTCGGTCATCGTCAGGACGTCGGCGAGCATCTGCGTGGGGTGCCAGTCGTCGGTCAGGCCGTTGTAGACGGGCACGCCCGCGTGGGCGGCGAGCGTCTCGGCGGTCGCCTGGGCGTCGCCGCGGTACTGGATCGCGTGGAACATCCGGCCGAGCACCCGCGCGGTGTCCTTCGCGGACTCCTTCTGCCCGATGTGGGAGGCGGAGGGGTCCATGTACGTGGTGGCGGCGCCCTGGTCGGCGGCGGCCACCTCGAAGGCGCAGCGGGTGCGGGTCGAGGACTTCTCGAAGACCAGGGCGATGTGCTTGCCGGTCAGGAGGCGCTCCTCGCGGCCCGCCCGCTTGGCCGCCTTCAGCTCCGCGGCCAGCGCGAGCAGGCCGCGGAACTCCTCGGCGCTGAAGTCCAGCTCCTTGAGGAAGGGGCGGCCGGTGAGGTCGGGGCCGGTCGAGCCGTTCGCCATGGGGGCGCTCCTGGGGTGCGAATACGTGACTTTGAAAGTCTATACGACCTTCCACATTTATATGCATGCCCCACTCCGCATGCCTCCCCGCACGCCCTGCTCCGCACACCCCCGGCCGCCCGGCCCCGGGCCGTCCTCACTCCCCCACGGCACCCCGCTCCACCGGACAGCTCATGCACCGCGGGCCGCCCCGGCCCCGGCCGAGCTCGCTGCCGGGGATCTCTATCACCTCGATGCCCTGCTTGCGCAGATACGTGTTGGTCGTCGCGTTCCGCTCGTAGGCGACCACGACGCCCGGCTCGACCGCCAGGACGTTGCAGCCGTCGTCCCACTGCTCGCGCTCGGCCGCGTGCACGTCCTGCGTCGCCGTCAGGACCCGGACGCGGTCGAGCCCGAGCGCGGCGGCGATGGCCCGGTGCATGTGCTCCGGCGGGTGGTCGGTGACCTTCAGCTCGCGCTCGTCGACGCCCGGCTCGATCGTGTACGAGCGGAGCATGCCGAGGCCCGCATACTGCGTGAACGTGTCGCCGTCGACCATCGTCATCACCGTGTCCAGGTGCATGAACGCGCGGCGCTTGGGCATGTCGAGCGCCACGATCGTCTGCGCGGACCCGGCGGCGAACAGCTTGTGCGCGAGCATCTCGACGGCCTGCGGCTTGGTGCGCTCGCTCATGCCGATGAGCACCGCGCCGTTGCCGATGACCAGGACGTCGCCGCCCTCGATGGTCGACGGGTAGTCGGACTGGCCCTGCGACCAGAGGTGGAAGCCCTGGTTGTGGAAGAGCGGGTGGTGCTGGTAGATGGCCTCGAAGTGGACGGTCTCGCGCTGCCGTGCGGGCCAGCGCATCGCGTTGATCGAGACGCCGTCGTAGATCCAGGCGGAGGTGTCGCGGGTGAACAGGTGGTTGGGCAGCGGGCCGAGCAGGAAGTCGTCCAGGTCCATGCAGTGGAAGCGCACGGACGTCGGCTCCGGGTGCCGCTCCAGGTACTCCCGCTTCGTCATGCCGCCGATCAACAGCTCGGCGAGCTCCGCGGACGGCAGCGCCTCGAAGCTCGCCCGCAGGTGGTCAGTGGCGAGCGGCCCGTACTCCTTCTCGTCGAAGACCCGGTCGAGGACGAGCAGCCGCGCCGCGGGCACGTCCAGGGCCTCGGTGAGCAGATCACCGAAGAGATGGACCGTCACTCCCCGGTCGCGCAGCACGTCGGCGAAGCCGTCGTGCTCCTGTCTTGCCCGCCGCACCCACAGGACGTCGTCGAACAGCAACGCGTCCTTGTTGGTCGGCGTGAGGCGCTTCAGCTCCAGGTCCGGGCGGTGCAGGATGACGCGGCGCAGCCGCCCGGCCTCGGAGTCGACGTGGAATCCCATGCCCCCATCCTCACCCCACGACGACCGGATCACGCGCCCGGCGGCGCGTTTTGGACGTCCTGCCAGGCGGGACAGGAACATCCACAACGCGCCGAGCACGCCTCAGAGCCGCGGATCCACCGGTTCCGATTCCAGCGCGAGCACCGCGAACACCGCCTCGTGCACCCGCCACAGCGGCTCGCCGTCCGCGAGCCGGTCGAGGGCTTCGAGGCCGAGCGCGTACTCACGGATCGCCAGGGACCGCTTGTGGCCGAGGAAGCGGCCGCGCAGCTTGTCCAGGTTCTCCGGGCGCGTGTACTCCGGGCCGTAGATGATCCGCAGGTACTCGCGGCCGCGGCACTTGATGCCCGGCTGGACGAGCCGCCCCTTGGCGTCGCGCACCACGGCGCCGACCGGCTTGACGACCATGCCCTCGCCGCCGCGCCCGGTCATCTCCAGCCACCAGTCGACGCCGGCGCGCACCGACTCCGGCTCGCCCGTGTCGACGTACAGGCGGCGCGTGGTGCGCAGCAGGCCCGTGCCGTCGTGCTCCACCATGCGGTCGATCAGGGCCAGTTGTTCGTCGTGCGGCAGCGCGGCGAGGCTCCTGCCCTGGACGGCGAGGAGCTGGAACGGCGCGAGGTGCACGCCGTCGAGCCCGTCGGTCGGCCAGCAGTAGCGGCGGTAGGCGTCCGTGAACGCGGCGGCGTCCACCGCGCGTTCGCGCTGCTTGCCGAGGAGGCCCGCCACCTCGACACCGCGCGCGGCGGCCGCCTCCAGGGCGTTCAGGGCGTCCGGGAAGACCGCCCCGGACGCGGCGCCCACCGCGGCGTACTGCGTGCGCAGCAGTCCCGACGCCTTCAGGGACCACGGCATCAGCTCGGCGTCGAGCAGCACCCAGTCCGTGCCGAGCTCGTCCCAGAGCCCGGCCGCGCCGACGGCGTCCCGCACCCGGTCGAGCACGGCGTCCGTGAGCGCCGGGTCGGTGAGGAAGGGGCGGCCGGTGCGGGTGTAGAGCGCGCCCGACGGGCCGTTCACGCCGAAGCGTTCGCGGGCCACGTCCGCGTCCTTGCAGACCAGGGCCACCGCGCGCGAGCCCATGTGCTTCTCCTCGCACACGACCCGCTCGACGCCGTCCGCCTTGTACTGCGCGAACGCCTCCTCCGGGTGTTCGAGGTAGCCTTCGCGCCGCGAGGTCGCCGTGGGCGCCATCGTCGGCGGCAGGTACGGCATCAGGCGCGGGTCGGTCGCGAAGCGGCTCATGACCTCCAGGGCCGCCGCCGCGTTCTCCTCGCGCACGGACACGCGTCCGGCGTGCCGGGTCTCCACGATCCGGCGGCCGTGCACGTCACCGAGGTCGAGCGGGCGCCCCTCGTGACCGCCGGGCGCGTCCGTGTGCAGCGGCTTCGTCGGTTCGTACCAGACCTTCTCGGCGGGTACGTCGACGAGTTCGCGCTCCGGCCAGCGCAGGGCGGTCAGCTTGCCGCCGAAGACCGCGCCGGTGTCCAGGCAGATGGTGTTGTTCAGCCAGGTCGCCGTCGGCACCGGCGTGTGGCCGTAGACCACGGCCGCCTTGCCGCGGTAGTCCTCGGCCCACGGGTAGCGCACGGGCAGGCCGAACTCGTCGGTCTCGCCGGTCGTGTCGCCGTACAGGGCGTGCGAGCGGACCCGGCCCGACGTGCGGCCGTGGTACTTCTCCGGCAGTCCCGCGTGGCACACCACGAGCCTGCCCTCGTCGAGGACGTAGTGGCTGACGAGGCCGTCCACGAACGTCCGCACCCGGGCGCGGAACTCGGGATCCTTGGTGTCTTCGCCGTCCAGCTGCTCGATCGTCTCGGCGAGGCCGTGCGTGTGCTGGACCTTGCGGCCCTTGAGGTAGCGGCCGAGCTTGTTCTCGTGGTTGCCCGGCACGCACAGGGCGGTGCCCGCCTCGACCATGCCCATGACGCGGCGCAGGACGCCCGGGGTGTCGGGGCCGCGGTCGACGAGGTCGCCGACGAACACGGCGGTGCGGCCCTCGGGGTGGACGCCGTCGACGTACCCGAGCTCGCCGAGCAGCGTCTCCAGCTCGCTCGCGCAGCCGTGGATGTCACCGACGATGTCGAACGGACCGGTGAGGTGGGACAGGTCGTTGTAGCGCTTCTCCGTGACGACCGTGGCCGTCTCGATCTCCTCGACCCCGCGCAGGATGTGCACCTTGCGGAAGCCCTCGCGCTCCAGGTGGCGCAGGGAGCGCCTGAGTTCGCGCGTGTGCCGCTGGATCACGCGGCGCGGCATGTCGGCCCGGTCGGTGCGGGCCGCGTTGCGCTCGGCGCAGACCTCCTCGGGCACGTCGAGGACGATGGCGATGGGCAGCACGTCGTGCTTCTTGGCGAGCTCGATGAGCTGCTTGCGGCTGTCGCTCTGCACGCTCGTCGCGTCGACGACCGTGCGGCGGCCCCCGGCGAGCCGCTTGCCCGCGATGTAGTGCAGGACGTCGAAGGCGTCCCGGCTCGCGCTCTGGTCGTTCTCGTCGTCGGCGACGAGCCCGCGGCAGAAGTCCGACGAGATCACCTCGGTCGGCTTGAAGTGCTTGCGCGCGAAGGTCGACTTGCCGGAGCCGGACGCGCCGACGAGCACGACGAGGGAGAGGTCGGTGACGGGCAGGGTGCGCCCCTTGTTCTCGGTGCTTGTCATGCGGCCTTCTCCTCCTTCGTGGTCGCGGACACGGTGGCTGTGCCGAGGGAGAACGTGGCCATCTGTGTGGGCGGCCCCACCTCGGGGTCGTCGGGTCCCACGGGTGTGTACGCGACGTCGTACCCGTGCTGCCGGGCGACCCCGTCGGCCCACTCCCGGAACTCGGCGCGCGTCCACTCGAAGCGGTGGTCGCCGTGGCGGACGCGGCCCGCGGGGAGGGACTCCCAGCGGACGTTGTACTCGACGTTCGGCGTCGTCACGACGACGGTGCGCGGGCGCGCCGAGCCGAACACCGCGTACTCCAGGGCGGAGAGCCGGTCCAGGTCGACGTGCTCGATCACCTCGCAGAGCACCGCGGCGTCGTACCCCTTCAGGCGCTTGTCGGTGTACGCGAGGGAGCCCTGGAAGAGCTTGACGCGCTCCGCCTGGCGCTCGCCCATGCGCTCCAGCTTCAGGCGGCGCGCGGCCACCGTGAGCGCGCGCACCGACACGTCGACGCCGACGATCTCGGTGAACCGGGTGTCCTTGAGCAGCGCCTGCACCAACTGGCCCTGTCCGCAGCCGAGGTCGAGCACGCGGCTCGCCCCGGCGGTCTCCAGGGCGGCGACGATCGCCTCGCGCCGCTGCAGGGCGAGCGGCACCGGCTTGTCCTCCGTGTCGACGTCCTCGTCCACGGCGTTGTCGATCTCCGTGACGTCGGTGTCGTCCGCGTCGGCGAGCCGCACCAGCTCCAGGCGGTCCATCGCCTGGCGCGTCAGCGACCAGCGCCGCGACAGATAGCGGCTGGTGATCAGCTTCTGCTCCGGGTGGTCCGCGAGCCAGCCCTCACCGGCGCGCAGGAGCTTGTCGACCTCGTCGGCGGACACCCAGTAGTGCTTGGCGTCGTCGAGGACCGGAAGCAGCACGTACAGGTGGCGCAGCGCCTCGCCCAGGGTCAGCCTGCCGTCCGGGACCTCCAGGACGAGGCGTACGTACCGCGAGTCGCCCCACTCCGGGAAGCGCTCGTCCAGCGGCACCGGGTCCGCCGTCACCGTCCAGCCGAGCGGCTCGAACAGGGCGCGGACCAGGTCGGCACCGCCGCGCGCGGGCAGCGCGGGCACCTCGGCGCGCAGCGGCAGCGGCTGCGCGGCGCGCTCGGGCAGGGCCTTGCAGACGCCGCGCATCGCGCTGGAGAACACCGAGCTCAGGGCGACGGCGAGCAGCGAGGACGCGGCGTACGGACGGTCGTTCACGTACTGCGCGAGCGCCGCGTCGGGTGCGCCGCCGCGGCCCTTGCCGCCGCCCTTGCCCCGCCGCACCAGCGCCAGGGGGTCGACCTCCAGGAGCAGCGCGGCCGTGCAGCGCTCGTCCGTCGCCTCTGGGTAGAAGACGTGCGCGCGGCCGTAGGAGGTGGAGAACGCCTGCGCCTTGCCGGGGTGCTTGTGCAGCAGGAACCCGAGGTCGGTCGCGGGGCGCTCCGGAGCGCCGGTGGTGCTGATGGTCAGGAACACGGTGTTCGCCTCGAAACGCGTTCTGAGCTGGGAACATGGACAGTGCCTGTCAACGTACAGGGAACTGTTCGGACACACTCACGAATTTCGGACGAGGGCAGGACGAGGGCAGACGGACAGGAACCCCCGGCCGGTCGCGGCCCGGGGGCGGGGGACGCGACCGGCCGGGGGTTCAGGACCGGCCTCCGAGAACGGTTACGGCAACGGCTGCGACAGCGGTTACGAGAGCTGCGACTGCACCTGCGCGGAGATCAGCTCCAGGTGGTCGAGGTCGTCCAGGTCGAGGCACTGGAGGTAGACGCGGCTCGCGCCGATCTCCGCGTACCGGCCGATCTTGTCGACGACCTCGGCGGGCGAGCCCGCGAGGCCGTTGGCCTTGAGCTCGTCGACCTCACGGCCGATCGCCGCCGCGCGCCGCGCCACCTCGGCGTCGTCCTTGCCGACGCAGGCCACGAGCGCGTTCGAGTACACCAGGTCGTCGCCCTTGCGCCCGGCCTCCTCCGCGGCCGCGCGCACCCGGCCGAACTGCCGCTCGCTGTCCTCGACCGAGGCGAAGGGGATGTTGAACTCGTCCGCGTACCGGGCGGCGAGGCGCGGCGTGCGCTTCGCCCCGTGGCCGCCGATCAGGACCGGCACCTTGGCCTGCGCGGGCTTGGGCAGCGCGGGCGAGTCCGTCAGCTGGTAGTACGTGCCGTCGTGGCTGAACGTCTTGCCGACGTCCGTCGACCACAGGCCCGTCACGATCGCCAGCTGCTCCTCCAGGCGCCCGAACTTCTCCTTCGGGAACGGAATGCCGTACGCCGTGTGCTCCTCCTCGAACCAGCCCGCGCCCAGGCCCAGTTCGACCCGGCCGCCCGACATCTGGTCGACCTGCGCCACCTGGATGGCGAGCACGCCCGGCAGCCGGAACGTGCCCGCCGTCATCAGCGTGCCGAGGCGGATCCGCTTGGTCTCACGGGCGAGCCCGGCCAGCGTGATCCAGGCGTCCGTCGGCCCCGGCAGGCCGTCGGCCGACCCCATGCGCACGTAGTGGTCGGAGCGGAAGAAGGCGTCGAAGCCCAGGTCCTCGGTGGCCTTGGCGACGGCGAGCAGCGTGTCGTACGTGGCGCCCTGCTGGGGCTCGGTGAAGATGCGAAGATCCATGGCTCCATCCTGCACGGTCGAACGCCCGTCAACCTCACCGATGCCCCCGATCCCCCGTCGCCCCGGTCGGGTGAAAATCCGTCAACCCGGCGGCCGGGGCCGGTCCCCGCCAGTGACTGGGGCGCGCCGGTGATCGTTGGCTCCGCGGAGCCGGACCGCCCGGCACCCGCGCCGGCGGCCGATGCCGGTGCGCCCCCGTTCTTGCACCAACTGCCCTGCCCGGCCCGCACGCTCCGGCCCGGCGGGGCGCGGGCCGAGGAGGCCGTGATGTCCCAGGAAGCCGTGCCCGAGCAGGCGCACGACCCGCTCGCCGCGGAGCCGGCGCGCGACCAGGTCGTACCCGAGCAGGCCCGCCCCGCGCCCAAGGGCCTGCTGCAGCAGATGGAGGAGCTGATGGCAGCGCTCAACGCGGACCTGACCCAACTGGACGCCGACCTCCAACGCCCACCGTCAGGCGAGTCCCCGAACTAGGGGGCTCCGCCCCCTAGGACCCCCTTCTCTCCGGCCTGCGGCCTCGCCCTCAAACGCCGGGCGGGCTAGAAATAGCC